>NZ_JBFBIK010000047.1:0-54150 GCF_040685555.1 Sphaerisporangium sp. NPDC088356 | reverse complement strand
CCCTCCTCCAAGCTGTGCTCGGCGTGCGGTGCCCTGCAAGATGAGATGCCGCTGAACGTCCGGACGTGGGAATGCGCCTGCGGCGCGGTCCATGACCGGGACGTCAACGCGGCCAGGAACATCCTCGCCGCAGGGCTTGCGGAGAGATGAAACGCCTGTGGAGCCGGTGTAAGACCTCAAGGGGAGTCCTCCTGGCGGGCGACTGGCGACGAAGCAGGAACCCCCACGGGTGACCGCGGGGAATCCCCCTCGTTTACGAGGGGGAGGAGGTCAATACGTCGTACTGTCGGTGCGGTTCGCCATACTTCCCGCCATGGAACCTCGTGTGTCGTTGATCACCCTGGGCGTGGCCGATCTGGCTTGCTCGTACCGGTTCTACAAGGACGGGCTCGGGCTGCCGACGTCCCGCACGCCCGAGGACGGCATCGTGTTCTTCCAGACCTCAGGGGTCACGCTCGCGCTCTTCCCGTACGACCAGCTCGCCGAGGACGTCGGACCTGGCTGGGACATGCCGCGCTCAAGATTCACCGGGATCACGCTGGCGCACAACGTCCGCGAGAAGCACCAGGTCGACGAGGTGCTGGCGCTCGCGGCATCCGCGGGGGCGGAGATCGTCAAACCGGCCGTGGATGCCTCCTGGGGCGGATACTCGGGATACTTCTCTGACCCGGACGGCTACCTGTGGGAGGTCGCCTACGGTGCCTTCGACTTCAACGCAGACGGTTCACTACGCGTGACCTGACACGCGGACGGGGGCGAAGCCCTGACGGGGGTCGAAGGGGGCGGAGTCGAGTTCATGCGTGATGCGCTGCTCGCGCAGTCCGGACAGGCGACGATCGACCTCGATCGGCTCCGGGCGACGTCGCGAATCAGCGATGTGCTCGGCCCGGCGACCCTGGCCTATCTCGACGCCGGGGATTTCGCGGCCGTGCATGGCGCCGCTGATGTCGAGAAGCTGCCGGCCGCTCATCGTGACCTTCGGTCATTCCTGGCGTCGGCGGGAGATGCCGACAGGGACGAGAGCGGCCTGGAGGAGATCACGTCGGCGGCCTTCGTCGTCCGTGACGGCCAAGACGTGATCGCCGCTGCCGGTTACCGCTCCTGGCCCGACTCGGTCGCGCACCTGTCCGTCCTCACTGCCGCCGGTCATCGAGGACGGGGCCTCGCACGGCTCGCGGCCTCCGCGGCGATCGCTGAGGCGCTGGAGGACGGGATGCTCCCCCAGTGGAGAGCGCGCCCTGAGCCTTCACGGCGCGTCGCACGAGCGCTCGGCTTCCGGGAACTGGGAACGCAAGTCAGCATCCGGCTCACCACCTGACAATGGGCCTCGCTTCGCTCGGGTGGCGGGTCAGATCATGGCGAGGGGTTCGGCGGGGGTGTAGCCGTGCAGGTGGGAGGAGGCGAGGAGGCGAGCCTCGGTGGAGGGGCGGCGGCAGACGTAGGAGTAGCGGTCGGCGGAGTAGACGCGGATGCCGTCTGTGCGGCACTGGCGCATCAGCACGTCGTCCCACTCTTCCGACACGTCGGCGATGCCGAGGTCGACCAGGGTCTGGCGGCGGCCCAGCAGCGTTCCGCCCGCGAGCTCGGGCAGGAAGCGCTGCTCGGCGCCGGGCTGGCGCAGCAGCGTCGCCCCGGTGCCCTGGATGTGCGCGTAGAACGAGGCCTTGCCGAGGATCTCGGCCTCCACGGCCGAGAAGTACCGCGCCAGGTCGGCCAGGTAGTGCTCGCCGTACAGGTCGCGGGGGTCGAGGACCGCGACGAGGTCACCGTCGGCCAGCCGGAGCGCCCGGTCGAGCGCGGCGCCCCGGGTCACCGGCGCTCCGGTCTCGCGTACCACCACGTCGCCCCCGTGCACCGCTCGCGCGGCCTTCTCGACGACGGCGGCGTCCAGCCCTTCGGCCACGATCACGAGCTGGCCGGGAGCGTGGGCCTGCCGCCGGAGCTGGGTGAGCAGCTGGTCGAGCTCCATGGGGTTCGTGACCGCCGTGACGGCCGTGATCGTGGCGGAGTTCCGCACGGAGGGCAGGCCGGCGACGTCGAGCAGCGGGTCGAGCAGCGGGGTGACCGGCACCGTGGCGCGCCAGGCCACGTGGGCTTCCGAGGCGCATTCGAGGTCGGCCGCCAGGTACTCGCCGATCGAGTCCACGGCCCGGCGCAGCGAGGCCTCGTCGCCGGCGACGGGCGCGGCGAGCTGCATGATCGGGGTGCCGCAGGCGTTCAGCTCCTCGACGGTCCGCGCGTCCGCGTCAGGCCCGGCGAGCACCATCGAGACCGAGCGATAGGCGGTCAGCAGGTCGTCGTAGGTGGCCTTGTCGGTGATCAGCGGCCGCCATCCGGTGTCCGGCGGCGGATCGCCCTGGACGGCCGTCCCGAGCAGCCCCACTCCGGCCCGTACGGGCGCGGCGGCCACCGGCGGGCCTGCCGCGGCCGGCCCATCGGCGGTCCCGGCAAGGGCGGCGGTCTGTGCGGGGGCCGCGGGGATGAGGTTGTGGACGCGGGGTTGGACGGCGTGGGGGAGGATCCCGATGCGGTCGTGGCGCAGCGCGGCCCGCCATTCGCGGGCCCTGGCCTCCGAGGTGGCCAGCACGTGGTCGAAGAGGGAGGCCATGGGCACGCTGGTGGAGATCGGACCGGCTGAGTGCCAGAACATCGTGCGGATGCCCCTGCGGCTGCACTCCTCGACCAGGTCGCGCAGCCCACGGGACCGTCCGGCGAGCTCTTCCAGCCACCGACCGCCGTTGCCCTGCCGGGGTCCGGGCCGTACGGACTCCACGAACAGCAGGTGGGGACGGTGCTCGTCCAGCATCGCCTTCCAGTTGTCGGGGCCGAAGTTGGTGACCTGGCGCCACTCGTAGCGGAACAGGGCCTCCGACTGCCGGTCCACGATGGCGGCCACGGTGAGGTACGGCCGCGCCAGGGGACCCTTGGGCACCACGAAGCCCTCGGCCATGGCGGTGGACACCGCCTGTCCTGCCGTCTCAGGGACGACGGTGGCCACGGGCGCGACCTCGGCGGCCGGTGGGACCGGGGAGAAGTCGGACCGCTTCGGCGCCGAACGCTTGCTGATCGGGGTGCGAAGGGTGCGGGCGACCTCGCCGGGGTTCTTGGTGTGGATGGCGTCGCCCAGCTTCGACCACCGGCTGGCCTGCACGGACTCAAGGCGCCACTGGGCGACCTCGGTCTGGTAGCGCTGCTCGGCGAGGTTCTTCGCCAGCTGCGCCGCCTGCCTCTCGGCGGCCTTCAGCCGGGCCTCGGCCTCCCGCGTTCGCGTGACGGCCTCGGCCTCCGACACGGCGGCCCGCGCGAGCCGTTCCTGGTAGTCGGCCAGCAGGCGGGTGAGCTCGGCGGCGCGGGAAGCCGCCGCCACGGCCGCTTCGAGAGCCGACCGGGTGCTCTCCAACTCTTCACTCATGCCATCACCGTGTCCCCAGACGTCGAGCAAGAATAATCGCAGATCTGGGTCGACCATCTCGAACTACGACAAGTCCGTACACTCGGCAGGTATTCGCTGAGGGGGGAGATCCAGTGCGCAAGGGGATGTGGCCGGAGTACGCGGCGCGGCCGTACGTCTGCGGCGCGATCGGGGCCTACGACCCGGCCAGGCTGGAACTGCTCCGCGACGCGGGCCCTTCGGTGCGCGAGGTCCACCGTGCCCCGGACGCGGCGCTGCTGAGCTCCTCACCCCTGGCCCCGTACGGCGAGCCCCCGGCCCCCTACGGCGACGAGCCCCCCGCCCCGTACGGCGAGGGCGCCAAGCGCTTCGCCTGGGCGGAGCGGGCGCCGGAGAGGGCGATGTCCTGGTGGGCGGCGGGCGAGACCTGGGAGACCCCCGGGCTGATCGACGAGCCCGGCGCCGTCACCCTGCACACGGGGGCGTTCGGGCTGATCGACGTCTACTACCTGTCCGACGGCGACGCGATCTACTTCGCGGGCGCCATCGAGCCGTTGCTGGCGCTCGCGCGCAGGCCGTACGAGGTCAACTGGGACGCCTGGGCGGCCATACTCAAGCTGACCTACCCGCTGCTGGAGGACACCCCGTACCGGGAGGTCAGGCGGCTGCCCGGCTCGACCGCCCTGATCTGGTCGCGCTCGGCCCGCAGGATCACCGTCGAGAAGCGCACCCCCCGGTGGGTGCGGGAGGAGCCGTTCGACCGGGGTGTCACGGCGGGCGACATCGTCGCGCTGCTGCACGAGGCGCTCAAGCCCTTCGACGACCGGCCGCTGCTGGTCCCGGTGAGCGGCGGGTACGACTCTCGGCTGCTGGCCTCGGTGGCGACGGCTCGCAAGATGGACGTCGAGTCGTGGACGACCAGCCCGGACGACGGCCTGGACAACGACATCGACTTCGCCCGTTACATCACCAGAGAGCTGGGCATCTCCCACCGGATCGTCCCGCAGGATCCCGCCGCGTACCCCGACGAGGCGCGGTGGGCGGCCCGCAGGCTGGAGTACCTGACCAGCCACCACGCCTGGTACTCCCCCTTCGCCAGGGAGGTCCACAAGGCGGGCCGGGCGGTCGTGGACGGCCTGGCGGGCGGGCCGCTGATGAAGAACTTCCTGATCACCGCGGACGCCGTGGGCGCCGGGTCCTCCGCCGACCGGCAGGCGGCCCTGCTCGCCGCCCTCGCGACCGGTGAGCCGCACCTGCCGATGCTGTCGGAGCCCGCGCTCGCCTTCGTCGACGACCGGGTCGGCACGGCGTTCGCCCAGGCGACCTCGATGCTGCGCGGCCACAGGTCGGAGCTCCCGCTGAGCGTGCTCCACACCCGTACGGCCCGGGGCATCGCCCGCTCCCCGGTGAACCTGGTCGGCCCCGAGGCGACTCCGGTCTTCCCCTTCCTTTATCCGGACTTCTTCGACGCCACGCTGTCGGTGCCCGTGGACCGGAAGGAGGGCGGGAAGTTCTACCGCGAGATCCTGCGGGCCGCGAACCCGCGGGTGGCCGCCCTCCCGTCCACCAACGGCGCGCTGCCGCACCGCCGGGTGCCGCTGCGCTCCAACGGCCCGGCCGCCCGCGAGTGGAACCACCGGATGCTGCTGAAGGCGGCGACGGTCCGGGGCCTGATGTCGGAGCGGATGCTCGACGTGATCGCCGGTGGACCGGACGCGCTGACCGCCTTCGGCTCGTGGAACTCGCGTTTCTGGCTGCGAGGGCTGGTGCTTTTCGGTTCCTGGCTGACGGACTACGAGGACGTGCTCGGCGACCTCACGCCACCGTGGTCGAGCACGTCGTGAACCCCTTCGCCACAAGGCCTGAAAGCGCCCTGCGACCTGCGGGGACACGGAGTGTACGCGGGGCATTACGTGGCCGGTCTCGGGAGTGGGGCCGATTACGCGGTCGGGACACCGGCCGTCCCTGACTGATCGTCGTCGGATGACCCTTATGGCCTGCTAGTCTTCCGCGAAACAGCGCCGAAACACGCTGCGCACCGAGCCACCCCTTCGGTGCCGACGTGGGGCGGGAGCCGCAGGGATGACGGCTCCGACGGCGCGAGCCCCCCTTGAGTTGCACCGCCCTACTCTCTTGATGCGAGCGATACCTATGAGCGCTTCACCATGCCCGGAATCCGTTTCCGAGGACTTCATCTCGTCTGACCCCCAGTGGTACAAGAGAGCCGTCTTCTACGAAGTGCTGGTGCGCGGTTTCCGTGACTCCAACGGCGACGGGACCGGGGACCTGCGGGGTTTGATCGAGAAGCTCGACTATCTGCAGTGGCTCGGCGTGGACTGCCTGTGGCTGCTCCCGCTGTACGAGTCGCCGCTGCGCGACGGCGGATACGACATCGCCGACTACATGAAGATCCTCCAGGAGTTCGGCGACCTGGGTGACTTCGTGCAGCTGATCGAGCAGGCACACCAGCGGGGCATCCGCATCATCACCGACCTGGTGATGAACCACACCAGCGACCGGCACCCGTGGTTCCAGGCGTCCAGGCACGACCCGGCCGGGCCGTACGGGGACTTCTACGTGTGGTCGGACGACCCGACCGGCTATCCGGACGCGCCGATCATCTTCGTCGGCGCCGAGGAGTCCAACTGGACCTACGACCCGGTGCGCGGCCAGTACTACTGGCACAGGTTCTTCCACCACCAGCCCGACCTGAACTACGAGAACCCGGCCGTTCAGGACGCCATGCTGGAGGTTCTGAGGTTCTGGCTCGACCTGGGCATCGACGGCTTCCGCCTGGACGCGGTGCCGTACCTCTTCGAGCGCGAGGGCACCGCTTGCTCGGGCCTGCCGGAGACCCACGCCTACCTCAAGCGCGTCAGGGCCGAGGTCGACCGCCTGTACCCCGACCGGGTGCTGCTCGCCGAGGCCAACGGCTGGCCCGAGGACGTCGTTGAGTACTTCGGCGACCCGACCAAGGGCGGCGACGAGTGCCACATGGCGTTCCACTTCCCGCTCATGCCGCGGATCTTCATGGCGGTGCGCCGGCAGTCGCGGGAGCCGATCTCGGAGATCATGTCGCGTACCCCCAAGCTCCCCGAGACGGCCCAGTGGGGTATCTTCCTCCGCAACCACGACGAGCTGACGCTTGAGACGGTCACCGAGGAAGAGCGCGACTACATGCACGCGGAGTACGCCAAGGACCCGCGCATGCGGGCCTACCTGGGCATCCGGCGCAGGCTCGCCCCGCTGCTGGAGAACGACCGCGACCAGATCGAGCTGTTCACCGCGCTGCTGCTGTCCATGCCGGGCTCCCCGGTCATGTACTACGGCGACGAGATCGGCATGGGCGACAACATCTGGCTGGAGGACCGCGACTCGGTCCGCACGCCGATGCAGTGGAGCCCCGACCGCAACGCCGGCTTCTCCAGCGGCGACCCCGGCCGTCTCTACCTGCCGGCCATCATGGACCCGATCTACGGCTACCAGGCAGTCAACGTCGAGGCCCAGATGAAGAGCGGCTCGTCTCTTCTGCACTTCACCAAGAAGATGCTTGAGGTGCGGCGGGAGCACCCGGTGTTCGGCACCGGCGCCTACACCGAGCTGTGGTCGCCGAACTACAGCGTGCTGGCGTTCGTCAGGGAGGAGGGTGACGACCGCATGCTGTGCGTCAACAACCTCTCCAAGCACCCCCAGCCGGTGGAGCTTGACCTGCGGCGGTTCGCCGGTATGACGCCGGTGGAGTGCCGGGGCGAGGTGCCCTTCCCGGTGGTCGGCGAGCTTCCCTACCTGCTCACCCTGCCGGGGCACGGCTTCTACTGGTTCTCGCTCACCCAGCGCTGAACCGAAGCACCGGCCCGGTGACCCTCAGCGGGGGGTCACCGGGATCCGCGCACGGGCGGCCCTGCGGGCGGGGATCAGCGCGACCAGCAGGGCCGCGCCGACGACCGTCACGACCGCGACGAGCAGGGTCAGGGGCGCGGGCGAGCGGCCGATGCCCGCTCCGATGCCGCTCGATGCTCCCTGCAGGTCGATCAGCCCGGACGACACCAGGGCCCCCGCCACCGCGCCCGCGCCGACGCCGAGCACGGCGAGCAGCCCCGTGCCGGTCACCAGGGTCGCCATGACCTGGCGCGGGGTGAGCCCCATGGCCTTGAGCACGGCGAGGTCGAGCGCGTGGTCGCGCAGCCCGAGCGCGCTGGCGGTCAGCAGGTTGGCCAGGCCGAGCAGGGCCAGCACCACGACCAGCGCGACGATGATCACCCGGATGACCGAGAGCCGGTCGGCCGGGTTCACGACCTGGGACACCTCCAGCGACTGCGTCTGGAGCCGCGACCGTACGGCCGCGGGGTCGGCTCCCTGCCGCAGCACGAGGCCGTAGAACTGCGGCGGGAGGGCGTCCTTCGGGGCGAGGCTGTCCAGCGCCACCGAGAGCACCTCGCCGTCCTGCTCGGGCTCCAGAACGCGCCCGACGATGCGGACGATCAGGGGCGTGCCGCCGATCGTCAGCCGCGTGCGGTCACCGATACGCACGTTCAGCAGGTCGAGCAGGCCCTGGCCCGCCACGGCCTCGCCCCGGTCACGGTACGGGCGTCCCTCGACGACCGAGAAGGGGTACGGGTCGGTGATGGTGCCGATCGCCCTGGTGCGCACGGTGCGCGTCTGCCCGGGGACCAGCGCGTCGACCTCCGTCCCGGGGTAGGCGGCCACCACGTCCGCGTCGGCGAGCGCCACCCGGTTCGCCCCCTCGGAGGTGAGGCTTCCCGGCCGTACGGTGAGCGCGGCGGCCTGGCCCACCTGCTCGGGGTGGCTCTTGAAGGCGTCCAGGGAGGCCCAGCAGCCCAGGCCGATGGTGATCAGCATCATCGGGATCGCGAGGCCGAACGACGTCAGCAGGGCCGGGAGCCTTCGCGTGAAGGCGTCCCTGGCCCCGAGCACGAGCGCGGGCGGCAGCCGTACGAGAAGGGCCAGACGGGCCATGCGCGACAAATGGCCGCGGGGTGGAGCTGCCGGGGCGGCGGGGATCGGCGGCGTGCGTCCACCGCGCCACGCGGGCAGCCAGACGGCGACCAGGACCACCAGGGCCGTACCCAGGGCGATGGCCAGCAACGGGGCGGAGGAGAGCGGGACCGCGACGGTCTCGGCCAGCGCGTACACCGTGATCAGCCGCCCGCAGACGACTCCCAGCACGATGCCGGTCAGACCGAGGGTGCCGTGCTCGGCGAGCAGCATGCGCACCACCTGGCGCCGGGTGAAGCCCAGCGACTTCAGCGTGGCTATGTCGCGCTGCTGACTGAGCACCCGGCCGCCGGTCGCGTTGGCGATGGCCAGGGCCGCGGCCACGAGCCCCGCGACGCCGAAGAGCGCCAGCAGCACCCCGAGCAGCCGGTTGTCCAGCGCCATGGAGGCCTGGACCTCGCGCCAGGTGGACACCCGCTGCACCTGGCCCGCCAGCTTGGTGATCGTGCGCTGGACGATCAGGGAGGTGGCCTCCGGGTCGGCCAGCCGCAGCCCGGTCACCGACTCGCTGCGCCCGAGCGCGGGCTCCACCTGGTCGAGCGTCCCGGCGAGCGTCCAGGCGAGGCCGGGGGTCCACTCGGGGTAGAAGCCCTGGTCGCCGCTCTCGGCGAGCCCGGTCACCGTGAGCGCGTGCGTGGCGCCGTTGAGGCCGATGACCGAGAACGAGCCGCCGGGGCGCAGGCCCGTGGCCTGGGCGAACGACCGCTCCACGACCACGCCCTCAGGGTCGCCCGGGTCCAACCAGCGGCCCTCTTTCACGAGGGGACGGCCCACCGCCGGGAGCACGGGCGCCATCTCCTGGAGGGCGACCGGCGTCTTCTTGCCGCCCTGGACCAGCGTCGCCGGGGCACTGCGGTACGGCCCGGCGACGTCGGTGACGCCGTCGAGGGCCCTGAGCGTCGCTGGGTCGGGGGCGTCCTTGGTGTGGATCCACACGTGGGCGCCGTTGCCCCGCTCGAACAGCCCGCGCCAGGGGTTGGTGCCGTCCTCAAGGAGCGTGGCGGCGATGATGAGCGCGCTGACGATGCCGGCCACCGCGAGCACCGTGAGCAGCGCCTGGGCCCGTCTGGCGCGCAGATCGGCGCGGATCCACCGGTATTCGGCCCTGGTCGTGCCGTGGCTCATCGGGCCTCGCCGTGCCTCATCGCGCCCTATCCCCGCAGCTCGACCACGTCGCCCGCGCCGCCCTTGGGACGGCGGCGGGTGTGGCCGACGGCCCCGTCGTCGACGATCTGGCCGTCGAGGAGGGTCACGACCCGGTCGGCCAGCCCGGCCACCCGGGCGTCGTGGGTGACCATGACGATCGTCTGGCCCTGCCGGTGCACCTCCCCGATGAGGCGGAGCACGTCGCGGGTGTTGCGGCTGTCGAGGTTGCCGGTGGGCTCGTCCGCCAGCAGCACGTTGGGGTGGTTGGCGAGCGCCCTGGCCAGCGCGACCCGCTGCTGCTCACCGCCGGAGAGCTGGGCGGGGGCGGCGTCGGCCTTGTCGGCCAGCCCCAGCTCGCCGAGGAGGTACTCCCTGCGCTCGCGCGCGTGCTTGGGCGACGCGCCGCCCAGCAGCGCCGGGAGCTCGACGTTGTCGGCGACCGTCATGTTGTCGACGAGGTTGAAGAACTGGAAGACGAAGCCGATCTTCTGGCGGCGCAGGAGCGCCCACGCGCTCTCGGTGAGGGTGTCCGCGCGCCTGCCCTCCACCCAGATCTCCCCGCTGGTGCGCGTGTCGAGGCCGCCGAGCATGTGGACGAGCGTGGACTTGCCCGAACCGGACGGGCCCATGATGGCCACGAACTCCCCGGGCTCGACCCGCAGGTCGATGCCCCGCACCGCGTGCACGGGCAGGCCGCCGGTCTGGTAGATCTTCACCAGATTCACCGTGTGGATGGCACTCGGCGCGGTCACCGCGGTCGTCCCGTGTTCTTGGCGTTCATGGCGCTCGCTCCGCTCACGCGAGGTGAGGGCGCCGTTGCCCTCACCCGCAACTTCACTAAAGTCAGGCCAGGTCCTCCTGGCAGCGTTCGAGCCAGTCCAGGTCCGCTTGGAGATGGAGCATGGCACCTTCGATCAGCAGCTGCGCCGGTCGGTTCTCCGGGTCGGTCTGCTGGGCGAGTTCTACCAGATCGCGCATGATAGCGAGATAGTGCCGGCGCTGCCGGTTGATCAGCGCCATGCGGTCGGCGATGCCGGTCAGGGGCGCGAGCACGAGCTTCATGAAGAACTCGTCCCGCACCCTCGGCCCCTCGGTGGGCGAGTCGACCCACTCGTCGAGGGCCTCACGGCCCGCGGCCGTGCAGTAGTAGACCTTCTTGTTCGGGCGGTTGGACTGCTCGACGTCGACGCTGCGGACCAGGCCGTCCTTCTCGAGCCTGCCCAGCGTGACGTAGATCTGCCCGATGTTGGGGGAGGGGTAGGCGGTGCCGAACACCTGCTCGAGTGCCTGTTTCAGCTCATACCCGTGGGCAGGTTCCTTTGACAGGAGCGCCAGCAACTGGAGCCGCACGCCCCACCTCCCTCGGGCTTCACGTTACCTGAGTGTTACGGGGTAATCCGTTGACGTTCACATTAACGCTATGCATAACATGCATGCATCTACATAACACGCATGTAACCCAATCAACACCCGGAGGACACGTGCGACGTCTGGCCCCCCTTCTGCTGGCGGCACTGCTGCTGAGCGGCTGCGCGGGGCTCGGCGAGCGCGACGAGGTCCAGAGCGGGGGCACGGACGGCACAGGTCCCATGACCTTCGCGACCGGGCGTGACACGACCGGCTACATCCAGCCGCTGATCGACCGATGGAACCGCGCGCATCCCAAGGAGCAGGTCACCCTCCTGGAGCTGCCCGAGGCCGCGGACGAGCAGCGCGCGCAGATGGTCGCCAACCTCCAGGCCAGAAGCGAGCGCTACGACGTGCTCGGCCTGGACGTGGTCTGGACGGCGGAGTTCGCCGACGCGGGATGGATCGTGCCCCTCGACCGGAGCATGTTCCCGCTCGACAAGTTCCTGCAGCCGGTCGTGGACACGGCTCTCTACCAGGGCAAGCTCTACGCGGTGCCGTACACCAGCAACGCCGGCCTGCTCTACTACCGCAAGGACATCCTTTCCGCCGAGCACCTCAAGCCGCCCAGGACCTGGGCCGAGCTGCGCGACCAGGCCACGCGCCTTGGCAGGAAGTACAAGCTGGAAGGCTACGCCGGCCAGTTCCTCCCCTACGAGGGCCTGACCGTCAACTACGCCGAGGCCGTGCAGTCGGCGGGCGGCCAGATCCTCAGCCCGGACGGCACCAGGGTCACCCTCGACCTCGGCAGCGCCAAAACCGGGCTCGACTTCCTGGTCGACGGCCTTCGCCAGGGCTGGATCCCGCAGGACGCGCTCACCTTCAAGGAGGAGGAGTCGCGCCTGGCGTTCCAGCAGGGCGAGCTGCTGTTCGCCCGCAACTGGCCGCACGCGTACGGCCCGGCCACGCGGTCGGCCATCGCGGGGAAGTTCGCGGTGACGCGGCTGCCCGGACTCACCGGTCCGGGGTCGAGCACGCTGGGCGGCCTGAACCTGGCCATCAGCGCGTACTCCAAGCACCAGAAGTCGGCCCTTGAGTTCATCCGCTACTTCACGGGCCTGGAGAACGAGCGAAGCGTGCTCACCGACGGCTCGTTCCCCCCGGTGTGGTCGGAGCTCTACGACGACCCCGCCCTCATCAAGCGTTATCCATATCTCCCGGTGCTCAAGCAGAGCATCATGTCCGCCCGGCCAAGGCCGGTCAGCTCCAAATACGACCAGGTCAGCCTGGTGATCTCAAGCGCCGTCTCCGACGCGCTCAACCTCAGGAAACCCAGCGACGAGACAGTCGCCTCCCTCAAGCAGGAACTCAGCGAGATCCTTCGCACCCAATAGGCGAGGGCGACCCCCCGCCCATCATCCCGAATCACCTCATCCCAAAACTCATCCTTCATTTCGGGGCCTTCAACAGGAGGTAGCACCATGCGTGTCAAGACGACTGCGGTGGCGGCCGGGCTGCTCATGCTCGCGGCCGCCGCGTGCGGCGGGCAGTCCAGCGACACCACCACGCCCTCGGGCAGCGCCAGCGCTCCGGCCGCCAAGTCCCTGGCCGGTACGACGATCGAGATCGCGGCCAAGTGGACCGGCGACGAGCAGAAGAGCTTCCAGAAGGTGCTCACCGCCTTCGAGGAGAAGACCGGCGCCAAGGTCACCTACGCCTCGACCGGTGAGGACACCGGCGCCTACCTCGGCCCGCGCATCCAGGGCGGCAACCCGCCGGACGTCGCGGTCCTGCCGCAGCCCGGCCTGGTGCAGCAGTACGCCGACCAGCAGGCACTCAAGCCGCTGTCGACCGAGGTCCAGACTCAGATCGACACGAACTACACCCCGTACTGGAAGAGCCTCGGCTCGGCCAACGGCCAGGTGTACGGCGTGCTGGTCAAGGCCGCGCACAAGTCCCTGATCTGGTACCGCACCCCCGCGTTCGACGACGCCGGCACCCAGCCCGCCACCACGTGGGACGAGCTGATCGGCAAGACCTCGCAGGCCCTGGCCGACTCCGGCACCGCTCCGTTCGCCCTCTGCGGCGCCTCCGGCTGGACGCTCACCGACCTGTTCGAGAACGTCTACCTGTCCACCGCTGGCCCGGAGAACTACGACAAGCTCTCCAAGCACGAGATCCCGTGGACCGACCCCACCGTGACCACGGCGCTCGAGAAGATCGGCCAGATCTTCGGCAAGAAGGAGTTCATGCTGGGCGGCTCCTCCGGCGCCCTGCAGACCGACTTCCCGACCTGCGCCACCCAGGTGTACGGCCAGAAGAAGGCCGCCATGGTCATCGAAGCCGACTTCGTCGCCTCAGCGGCCGCCCAGTCCGGCGCCAAGATCGGCGAGGACGCCAAGATCATGCCGTTCCCGAAGGCCGGCGACACCGCCCCGGTGGTGCTCGGCGGTGACGTCGCGGTGGCGATGAAGGACTCCAAGGGCGCCATGGCGCTGCTCGAGTACCTCGCCTCCGCCGAGGGCGGCACGATCTGGGCGAAGAACCCCGGCTACCTCTCGCCGAACCGCAACGTCTCCCCCGACAACTACCCGGACGACCTGACCAAGCAGCTCGCGCAGACGATCATCTCCGCCGGCGAGTCGGTCCGGTATGACATGTCCGACCTGGCGCCGAGTGCCTTCGGCGGCACCGACGGCAAGGGCGAGTGGAAGGACCTCCAGGACTTCCTGCGCAACCCCAAGGACGTCAAGGGCACGCAGGACAAGCTTGAGGCCGACGCCGCCAAGGCCTGGAAGAAGTAGGGGCGAAGGCCGTGACCGAACGGTTGGACGGCCCGCAGACCCCGCGTGGCGACGGCGATGCCGCCGTGGCCCGCGGGGCCTCCCCCGGACCAGACGAGACCACGGAGGCGACGGGCGGCACCGCATCCGTCGAAGCGAAACCCTCCGGCACGACACACCCCGCCCTCGATGACGTCGCCACCGGCGAGGACGGCACCACCAGCAGCGCTCCCCCCGCGCTCGCCACCGGTGGCCCCGCCGCGGCGAAAGTGAGCTATGGCGGCTCGGGCAACCTCGGCCCCTCCCCCAGGATCGCCGTGTTCTTCCTGCTCCCGGCGTTCATCCTGCTCGGCGCCTGGGTGGTCTACCCGATCATCTACTCGATCATCCGCAGCCTGTACGACGCCAACGGCGGCACCTTCGTCGGGCTGAGCAACTACGGGGCCATCTTCAGCGACTCGGGCACCCTGAGCACGATCAGGAACAACCTGATCTGGGTCGTCGTGGCCCCCAGCCTGGTGACCGTGCTCGGCCTCATCTTCGCGGTGCTGACCGAGCGGATCCGCTGGGCCACCGCCTTCAAGCTGATCGTGTTCATGCCCATGGCGGTGTCGCTGCTGGCCTCCGGAGTCATCTTCCGGCTGGTGTACGAGCAGGACCCCGACAAGGGCGTGGCGAACGCCATCATCACCTCGGTGCACGACGTGTTCGCCTCGAGCAGCGGTTATCCCGGTGCCCGGCCCCGTGAGAACGACCAGGCGCCCGTGCTGGTGGAGAAGGGCGCGGTCGTCAGCCGGCAGCCGGCCCAGGCCGGGCAGCAGGTGCTCGTCCCGCTGGTCGGCATGAAGCCGGAGGCGCTTCCGTCCGGAGCCGCCGCCGCCAAGCCCGCGTCCGCGGCGCCGGGCGAGGTCGCCGGCACGGTGTGGCTCGACTTCACCCCGGGCGGCGGCACGGTCAACCAGATGGACGGCAACGAGAAGGGCCTGCCGGACGTGACCGTCGAGGCGGTCTCCGGCGGCGCGGTCAAGGCCACCACCACGACCGCGCCCGACGGCAGCTTCCACTTCGCCGGGCTGCCCGCGGGCTCCTACCAGGTGCGGCTGCCGCAGTCGAACTTCACCCAGCCGTTCGCGGGGGTCACCTGGCTCGGCCCCGCGCTCATCACCCCTGCCATCATCGGCGCGTTCATCTGGGTGTGGGCCGGGTTCGCCATGGTGCTGATCGCGGCGGGCCTCTCGGCCATCCCGCGTGACGCGCTGGAGGCGGCCCGCATCGACGGCGCGACGGAATGGCAGGTGTTCCGCCGCATCACCATCCCGCTGCTCTCCCCGGTGCTGCTCGTCGTCCTGGTCACGATGATCATCAATACGTTGAAGGTCTTCGACCTGGTCTTCGTCATCGCTCCTGGATCGGTGCAGCCGAACGCCAACGTGATCGCGCTGGAGATGTGGCGCGTGTCGTTCGGCGGCGGCGGGAACCAGGGGCTGGGCAGCGCACTGGCGATCTTCCTGCTCGTGCTGGTGCTGCCGTTCATGGCCATCAACATTCGGCGGTTCCGGAGGGACCAGGCATGACGACTCTCACCGCGTCCCAGCCGGCCACGGCCGGCAGCGCGGGCGCACCAAAGCGGGGAGTGCTCTCCCGGGTCGTCGACAAGCTCGGCGGCGGGCTGGTCCAGATCGTCCTGATCGTGCTCGCCCTGTTCTGGCTGCTCCCCACGCTCGGCCTGCTGGTGGTGTCGCTGCGCGGCGACACCGACAACAACTCCAGCGGGTGGTGGACCTTCTTCACCAAGCCCGCGCAGCTCACGTTCGAGAACTACAGCAACCTGCTGGCGAGCGGGTTCACCTCCTCGTTCTGGAACACCGTGGCCATCACGGTGCCGGCGACCGTCCTGGTCATCGGCATCGCGGCCATGGCGGGGTACGCGTTCGCCTGGATGGAGTTCCCCGGGCGTGACGGGCTGTTCCTGGTGGTCATCGCGCTGCTGGTGGTGCCGATCCAGATCGCCCTGATCCCCATCGCCAAGATGTACGGATTTCTCGGGATTTTTGGGTCGATTCCGGGTGTGGTGTTGTTCCACGTCGCCTTCGGACTGCCCTTCGCCATCTTCCTGCTGCGCAACTTCTTCGCCGGCATCCCGAAGGAGCTGCTCGAAGCCGCGCGCATGGACGGCGCGGCGGAGTGGAAGATCTTCGCGACGGTGGTGTTCCCGCTGGCCAAGCCCGCGGTCGCCTCGCTCGGCATCTTCCAGTTCCTGTGGGTGTGGAACGACCTGCTCGTCGCCCTGGTCTTCGCCGACACCGACGCCCAGCCGATGACCAAGGCGCTGCAGTCACAGATGCGCCAGTTCGGCACCAACGTGGACATCCTCGCGCCGGGAGCATTCCTGTCGCTGATCATCCCGCTGGTGCTGTTCTTCTCCTTCCAGCGCTACTTCGTCCAGGGCCTGCTCGCCGGCTCGGTGAAGTAGGTCATCTTCCCGGGCGCCCGTCTCGCGGGGGCAGGCGGGCGCCCGGGAAATCCAGCCTCCGACACGGGGCGTGACGATATAGTCACGCTCATGGTTGAAGCACCGACACCCCCCGAGGTCGTCGTCAAGGCTCACGAGCTCGACGACCTGCGTGCCCTCCTCGCCACGACAGCGCAGGAGTCGCATCGCACCGCCACCGAGGCGATGAAGCACTCCCACTTGCTCGACGGCGTCTTCAGCGAGCTGAAGCACCTCAAAGACGGCCAGCACGACCTCATCGTGCAGGTCCACGACATCAGCAAGCGCATGGTCAACGTCGAATCCGGGCTCAACGACCTTCGCACCCGGTTCATCGACCTCCGTCTGGATGTCAGCGACATGAAGGCCGAGATGGTCACCAAGACCGAGTTCGCCGAAGTCCGGGCGGAGGTCACCGAGCTACGAACCCACGTGACCGGGGTCCAAACCGAAGTCGCCGAAGTCCGGGCCGAGGTCACCGAGCTACGAACCCAGGTGACCGGGGTCCAAACCGAAGTCGCCGAAGTCCGGGCCGAGGTCACCGAACTGCGAACCCACGTGACCGGAGTCCAAACCGAGGTCGCTGAAGTCCGAACCCAGGTCGCCGGAGTCCAAGCCGACGTGGCCGGGGTCCAAGCCGAGGTCGCCGGCGCCCACGGCAAGCTCGACCTCCTGCTGGTCCACTTCGGACTCAACTAGTTCCCGTCCGTCCACTCCACGGCGCGGCTAAGATCCGGACATGACCGGTCGTCCATTGAACGAAGTCGTCGAATCCGGGTGGGCAACCGCCCTGGAGCCCGTCGCCGGGCGCATCGCCGCGCTCGGCGACTTCCTCAGGCAGGAGATCGCCGAAGGCAGGCAGTATCTCCCCGCCGGGGCCAACGTGCTGAGGGCGTTCCAGCAGCCCCTCGACCAGGTGCGCGTGCTCATCGTCGGGCAGGATCCCTATCCCACGCCCGGTCACCCCGTCGGCCTGAGCTTCTCCGTCGCGCCTGACGTGCGCCCGCTGCCGGGCAGCCTGGTCAACATCTTCAAGGAGTACACCGCCGACCTCGGCCACCCCGCGCCGGCCAACGGTGACCTCACCCCGTGGACCGAGCAGGGCGTGCTGCTGCTCAACAGGGTGCTCACCGTGGCCCCCGGCAAGCCCGCCTCCCATCGCGGCAAGGGGTGGGAGGAGGTCACCGAGCAGGCCATCCACGCGCTCGTGGCCCGCGGCGGCCCGCTCGTCGCCATCCTGTGGGGGCGCGACGCCCGGTCGCTCAAGCCGATGCTCGGGCAGGTGCCGTGCATCGAGTCCGCGCACCCGAGCCCCCTGTCGGCGCGCAACGGCTTCTTCGGCACCCGCCCGTTCAGCCGGGCGAACCAGCTACTCGAGAAGCAGGGCGCCGGCCCCGTCGAGTGGAAGCTCCCCTGATCCGTACCCCCCGCGCTCGCTCACCGAGGTGAGTGAGCGCGTCGATCGAGCCGCGCGAGCCCTGCCAAGACTGAGGCGGGCGGGCCCCGCCCAGCCCGAGCCGTGCGTGTGCCGCCCAGGCGCCGTCACTCGCCCAGGCGCCGTCACTCGCCTAGGCATCGTCACTCGCCTAGGCATCGTCACGGCCTAGGCGCCCTCACCCGCCCGCTGAAGCGTCGCGCCGACCAGGGTCCGTGCCTCCTCCTGCACCTGGGCGAGGTGATCGGGCCCCTTGAACGACTCCGCGTAGATCTTGTAAACGTCCTCCGTGCCGGACGGGCGGGCCGCGAACCAGGCGCTCTCCGTGGAGACCTTGATGCCGCCGAGAGCGGCCCCGTTGCCCGGCGCGGAGTTCTGGACCGCGCTCACCGGCTCCCCCGCGAGCGTGTCCGCCGTGACGTCGCCGGCCGACAGCCGTGAGAGCGCCGCCTTCTCCTCCCGCGTGGCGGGGGCGTCGACGCGGGCGTACGCCGGCTCGCCGAACCTGCCCACCAGGTCGGCGTAGTGCTCGCTGGGCGACCTCCCGGTCACCGCGACGATCTCCGACGCCAGCAGCGCCAGGATGATGCCGTCCTTGTCGGTGGTCCAGATAGAGCCGTCGCGGCGGAGGAACGACGCGCCCGCGCTCTCCTCGCCGCCGAAGCCCAGTGACCCGTCGAGCAGGCCGGGGACGAACCATTTGAACCCGACCGGCACCTCGTACAGTTCGCGGCCGAGGTCGGCGACCACCCGGTCGATCATGCCGCTGCTGACCATGGTCTTGCCGACGCGGGCGGCGTCCGGCCACCCGGGCCGGTGGCTCCACAAGTAGGAGATGGCGACGGCCAGATAGTGGTTGGGGTTCATCAGCCCGGCGTCCGGGGTCACGATGCCGTGCCTGTCGGCGTCCGCGTCGTTGCCCGTGGACACCTGGAAGGCCGACCGGTTCGCGATGAGGGAGGCCATCGCGTACGGGGACGAGCAGTCCATGCGGATCTTGCCGTCCCAGTCGAGCGTCATGAACCGCCAGGTGGGGTCCACCTCGGAGTTCACCACGGTCAGGTCCAGCCCGTGCCGCTCGGCGATCTCCCCCCAGTACGCCACGCTCGCGCCGCCCAGCGGATCGGCTCCGATGCGCACCGAGGCGCCGCGGATCGCCTCCAGGTCGATCACCGAGGGCAGGTCGTCCACGTACGAGCCGAGGAAGTCGTACCGCCCGGTGGTCTCGGCCGTCACCGCGCGCTCGTACGGGATCCGCCGGACCTCTTTCAGCCCTCCGGCGATCAGCGCGTTGGCGCGGTCCTGGATCCAGGAGGTGGCGCCGGTCTCGGCGGGGCCGCCGTTCGGTGGGTTGTACTTGTACCCGCCGTCGCCCGGCGGGTTGTGCGAGGGGGTCACCACGACCCCGTCCGCCAGGCCGGTGGTACGCCCCCGGTTGTAGGCGAGGATCGCGTGCGACACCGCCGGGGTCGGGGTGTAGCCGTCACGGCTGTCGATCAGCACGGAGACGCCGTTGGCGGCGAAGACCTCCAGCGCGGTGACGCGCGCGGGCTCCGACAGCGCGTGCGTGTCGACTCCGAGGAACAGCGGCCCGTCGACGCCCTGCTGGGCCCTGTACTCGCAGACGGCCTGGGTGGTGGCGAGGATGTGCTCCTCGTTGAACGCGGTGGCGAGGGAGGACCCCCGGTGGCCGGAGGTGCCGAAGGAGACACGCTGTTCCGGGCGGCCGGGATCGGGGTGCAGGGCGTAGTACGCCGTCACGAGACGGGGCACATCCACCAGATCGGACGCCTGCGCCGGCTTCCCAGCGCGCTCGTGCACCATGAGAACTCCTCGTCTCACGCTCATTCAGGTCAGATGGGCACTACCCCCGGGACATCCGGTTCATACGGATATCAAAGCCCCTGAAGGGTGCCACGGCCGATGGTACTCAGCCCATCCGATGACCGGCCGTCGCCTCCACCTCCACCCGGTGCCCGAACCCATACGATCCGAGCATTTACCCCGGTTTGTAAGTACTCTTTCCGGTAGGCTCGAAGCCGCTGTATCACACGCGTTCGGGGGGCCCGTGCGGACGGCGTCGGCACGAGGCTGGGAGGACGCTGTGATCGGTGAGGCCCCGGGCGGCGTCGACGTCCACTCGGCCAACTCGGCGCGTATCTACGACTACATGCTCGGCGGCAAGGACAACTTCGCCGCCGACCGCGAGGCGGCCGAGCAGATCGTCAGGGTGTTCCCCGAGTCCCGCGACGGCGTACGGCGCAACCGGGAGTTCCTCGGCAAGGTCGTCCGCTACCTGGCCGCGGAGGCCGGCATCCGGCAGTTCGTCGACATCGGCGCCGGCCTGCCCACCGGGAACAACGTCCACCAGGTGGCCCACTCGGTTGCCCCCGACGCCCGCACGGTGTACGTCGACAACGACCCGGTCGTGTGCGTCCACGGCAGGGCGCTGCTGGCCAAGACCGCCACGGTCGCCATGGTCAACGGCGATCTACGCAAACCCGAAGACATCCACGCCAAGGTCACCCAGACCGGGCTTGTCGACTGGAGCCGGCCGGTCGGCCTGCTGATGATGGCGGTGCTCCACTTCGTGGACGAGCCGCACGAGCACGTGGCCAGGCTGCGTGAGATGGTCGCGCCGGGCAGCTATCTGGCGATCACGCACCTCACCATGAGCGGCGACCGCGGCCACGACACCGAGCGGCTGCGGGAGATCTACAGCCGCGCGAACGTTCCCCTGACGCCCCGCCCCGCCGAGGAGATCACCCGCCTGTTCGGCGACTTCGAACCCCTGCCCAGCACCCACTTCATCCCGCCCTACCTGGTCAAGCGCTTCGGGGCGCTGGGCTCCGGCGGAGTGGCGCGCAAGCCCTGACCTCAGTCCTCGGGGGCCGCGAGGTGGCGTTCGAGGGATTCGACCTTGGAGGTCATGGCGTCGTCCACGCCCTGCCGCAGGTCGGCCTTGAGCACCAGGCTGACGCGGGGGGCGACCTCGGCGACGGCGTCCACGGCGCGCTTGACGACGTCCATGACCTCGTCCCACTCACCCTCGATCGTGGTGAACATGGCGTCGGTGCTGTTCGGCAGGCCGCTCTCGCGGACCACGCGGACGGCTCTGGCCACGGGTTCGGCCACGGCCTCGCCCACGCCGAGCGGGGTGACGGAGAATGCGATGATCATCTGTCCATTGTCCACGACGGGACCAGCGGGGGCGGATAGCCGGGCACCTTGGGCGAGGCCTTCCAGGGCTCGTGGATCAGCGGGGCCGGGAGTGCGGCGAGCTCGGGGATGTAATGCCTGACGTAGGCGCCGTCCGGGTCGAACCTGTGCGCCTGGCGCAGCGGGTTGAGCACGCGGTTCGGCCTCGTGTCGTTGCCCGTGCCCGCGACCCACTGCCAGTTGCCCCAGTTGTTGGGGATGTCCCCGTCCAGCAGCAGGTCGGCGAAGTGTTCCCCGCCCACCCGCCAGTGGATCATCAGCCGCTTGGTCAGGAAGGAGCCGACGATCAGGCGGGCGCGGTTGTGCATCCATCCTTCGGCGAGGAGCTGGCGCATCCCGGCGTCCACGATCGGCACCCCGGTCATGCCCTCCCGCCAGGCCTGGGCCGCCTCCTCGTCGTCGTTCCAGTCCATCCTTCGCGGCCGGTAGTCGCGCCTCGGCAGGTCGGGGAACGCCAGGGCGACCTGGTAGTAGAAGTCGCGCCAGCACAGCTGCCTGACGAAGTCCTCGGCCCCCGGATGGCCCATGGCCTGGGCGGCCACCTCGGACGGCGACACGCAGCCGAACCGGAGATACGGGCTGAGCATGGAGGTCTGGTCCTCCGACAGCGTGTCGTGCCCCTCGGCGTAGTCGGCCAGGCAGAGCTTGAGCCACAGGTCCAGGCGCCGCCGCGCCAGTGTCTCGCCTCCGCGAAGGTTCCCGTGCGGCTTGCGCTGCGCGGGCAGTTCCCCCGGGTCGATCCCCTCGGGCAGCGTGACCAGGCTCGGCGGCTCCACGACGGGCCGGTGGCGCGCGCTCGACCAGGCGCGCCAGTACGGGGTGAACACGCGGTAGTGGTCGCCTCCGGTGGGTGACAGCTCGCCGGCCGGCACGACGGTCACGCCCGGGAACAGCCGGAACTCCAGCCGGTGGGCCTCGCACGCCTCGGCCAGGCGCCGCTGCCGCCGGCGCGCGTACACGCTGACGTCCTCGGAGGTCCAGATGGCCGACGCCGGCAGCTCGGTCGCGAGCCGGACGGCCTCGGCCACCGGGTCGCCTCGGCGCACCACCAGGTCTCCCCCGAGATCACGGAGTGACGACCTCAGGTCCGTGAGGGCCTCGACCAGGAAGCCCTGGCGGTGGTGTCCTCGTATCGCCGTGTCCAGGACGAACAGGGGGACGACCCGGCGTGCCCGCGCGCACGCCTCGGCCAGCGCCGGGTGATCGTGCACCCGGAGATCCCTGGTGAGCAGCACGATGACTGTATCCACACCTGGATCTTCGAGAGGTCACCCGCCGGCGGTTGCGTCCGGCGGCGGGTACCTCGCGAAGAACTCAGCGAGAGGGGAACCGAGCGCGCCGTACCTGCGAGCGCAGGCGTGATCGTCCTGGCGGTGCCTGATGGTCCGGGCAGGCGCCGCCACCTGGCAGGCTGTTATCTCGAAGCACGGGCCCGCGTACACGGGCCGGGACAGAGCGAAATGGACGAGCGCACAGGTGAGGTGACCGGCGATCCGGTCGACGAGGGGCCGAGCTACGGCATCGGCGCCGTCGCCCGGCGGCTCGGCGTGCCCGCTCCCACCCTGCGCACCTGGAACCTCCGCTACGGCATCGGGCCGAGCCACCGCAGCCCCGGCGGGCACCGGCGCTACGACGCCGCCGACCTGCTGCGCCTGGAGGAGATGCATCGGCTGATCAGGGCGGGGCTGCCTCCCGCCGAGGCCGCCCAGGCCGCCCTGAGGCCGCGGCCCGAGGTCACGAAGACGGCGGAGATCCCGGGACAGGCGAGGCCAGAGGAGCCGGGGCCGGCGGGGCCCGGGCGGCCCTCCGCACCAGTGGACCAGGTAGGCCAGGTGGGCCAGGCGGACCACAAGGCGCCCGAGGCGCGGGCCGTCCGTCCCGAGCGCGGCGCGCGGGTTCCGACCGCGGCGGCGCTCGCGCGGGCGGCACTGAACCTCGACGGTGACGCCGTCGTCACCGGCCTCGGCGCGGCCCTCGGCGAGCGCGGGGTCGCCTGGACGTGGGAGCGGCTGGTCCTGCCGGTCTTCGACACGATCACCAGGCGGCAGGCGTCCACCGGCGCCGGCGTCGAGATCGAGCACCTGTTCTCCGAGCGGCTGCTGAGCGTGCTGAGCGAGCGCACCGGCAGGCCCGCCCGTCCCACGCATCCCCGCGCCATCCTGCTGGCCTGCGCGGAGGACGAGCAGCACAGCCTGCCGGTGTACGCGCTCGCGGCGACGCTGAGCACAGCCGAAGGCCTGGAGACGCGCGTCCTCGGCCCGCGCACCCCCTACTCCGCCCTGGCGGACGCCATGCGCCGCCTCGGGCCCCTCGTGGTCTTCGTCTGGTCGCAGCTCGATCTGACCGGCGATCCCGCGCCCCTCCAGGCGCTGCCCGCGCTCCGGCCGTCGAGCCGGATCATCGTGGGCGGCCCAGGCTGGTGGGACGAGCGCCTGCCCGCCGGGGTGAGCCGCGCGTTCTCCTTGGAGGACGCGGTGGCCCAGGTCCGCGCCACGGTTCACTAGATCATTCCTCGGGCCGCCGGCCCTTTCGCCGGTCCTTCTTGACCTGGCCCCGCGTTCGTTTTGGACGTCCTTGGGTTGCGCTACACCCGCTCGCAGAGCTATGAATAGGTTTTGAGTAAGTTTTCTGCCCCGAGGAGGGTCCAATGACGGGCACACTGGGCATGCGTCTGGCGAGCGGCGACGACGCCGCCCTGGCGGAGTGCTACCGGACATACGGGTCACTGGTCGCGGCCTACCTGCGCAGGCTCGTTCCCGCGCAGGACATCGAGGACGTGCGGCAGGTGGTCTTCTCAGAGGTGTGGCGCTCGCGGCACCGCTACGATCCGAGCCGCAGCCTGGAGGCGTGGCTGCTCGGCATCACCCGCAAGCGCGCCATCGACCACCTGCGGGTCCGGGTGCTCACCACCGTTCCGTTGGACAGCGTGTCGGAGCCCAGGGGCGGTGACGGCCGCGAGGTGGCGGAGGCGCTCGACCGGCGTGACCAGGTCCAGCGGGCGCTCGCGGTCCTGCCAGGGCCGCAGCGCGAGGCGATCGAGCTGGCCTACTACGGCGAGCTCACCCAGCGGGAGATCGCCGAACGGCTCGACGTGCCGCTCGGCACCGTGAAGGCCCGCACGGCACGCGGCCTGCACCGGCTGTCGACGATGCTGTCCCCGATCGCGGCGTGAACGGCATGCGGCACGTGAGCTCCCGGGCCGTCCGGGCCAGGGAGCTCACGTCGTGATGGTCAAGGGAGTGACGATCAGGACGGCCGGATCACGGCCAGGGAGTGCGGCGGCAGGGACAGGCCGGCGCCGGTCAGCGCCACCTTCGGGTCGGAGGCGATCAGCACCGTGCCCTCCACCGGTCCCACGGTCACCGGGGAGTCGCCGAGATTGGCGGCCACGCGGTACGCGCCCCGGTGCACGACGATCCAGCGGTCGGCCTCGCTGAACTCGACGGACACGCGGTCGAGCCGGGGGTCGGCGAGGTCGGGAATGGTCTTCCTGAGCCTGATCAGCTCGCGGTACCAGCCGAGCAGCTCCTCGTGGACCGGCGACGACAGCTCGCTCCAGTCGAGCTTCGAGCGGTGGAACGTCGCCTCGTCCTGCGGGTCGGGCGCCGTCGCGCCCCAGTCGTCGTAGCCGAAGCCGACGAACTCCCGCTCCCTGCGCTCGCTCTCGCCCTGCGCGAGATGCGGCTCCACGTGGTCGGTGAAGAACAGGAACGGCGTCTTCGTCCCCCACTCCTCACCCATGAACAGCATCGGGGTGAACGGCGAGGTGAGCAGCAGGCCGGATCCGACCTTGAGCGCCTCGGGCGAGAGCCGGTCGCCCATCGCCCGGTTGCCGATCTGGTCGTGGTTCTGCAGGGAGCACACGAAGCGGTAGCCGGGAACGCGGTGCCGGTCGACCGGACGGCCGTGCGTGCGGCCCCGGAACGTCGAGAACGTGCCGTCGTGGAAGTAGGCCGAGGTGAACACCTTCGCGAGCACCGCCATCGGCCCGAAGTCGCAGTAGTACCCGTGCCGCTCGCCGGTCAGGGCGGAGTGCAGGGCGTGGTGCACGTCGTCGTCCCAGCTGCCGGCCAGGCCGTAGCCTCCGGCCTCGCGCGAGGTGATCAGCCGGGGGTCGTTCAGGTCGGACTCGGCGATCAGCGTCAGCGGCCGGCCGAGCGTGGCCGACAGCGCGTCGGTCTCCTCAGCCAGCTCCTCCAGGAAGTGCAGGGCCCGCCTGTCGTGCAGGGCGTGCACGGCGTCCAGGCGCAGGCCGTCGACGTGGTAGTCACGCAGCCACTGCATCGCGTTGCCGATGAAGTAGCGGCGTACCTCGTCGGAGTTCTTGCCGTCCAGGTTGACCGCCTGCCCCCAGAACGAGGAGGCGGACTCGTGCAGGTAGGGCCCGAACTGGGCGAGGAAGTTCCCGGAGGGGCCGAGGTGGTTGTAGACCACGTCCAGCAGCACGCCGATGCCCGCGCGGTGGCAGGCGTCCACGAACCGCTTGAGCCCGTCAGGCCCGCCGTACTCCTCGTGCACCGCGTACAGGTCGACCCCGTCGTACCCCCAGTTGTAGCGCCCGGGGACCGGCGGGACGGGGAGCAGCTCCACGAAGTCGACACCGAGCGCGGCGAGGTGCTCAAGCCTGCCCGCCGCCGCGTCGAAGGTGCCCTCCTTCGTGAACGTGCCGACGTGCAGCTCGTAGATCACCGAGCCCGCGAGGTCGCGCCCGCGCCAGGCCTGGTCGCTCCAGATGAAGCGGTCGTGCTCGTAGACCCTGCTCGGCCCGAAGACGCCGTACGGCTGCCGGCGCGTCCTCGGGTCGGGGAACGCCTCTCCCCCGTCGACGCTGAAGGCGTAGTCGGTGTCGTGGGAGGCGCCGGGGACCTCCGCCGTCCACCAGCCGTCGTCCCGGCGCGCCATCTCGTGCCGGTGCGTCTTGTCGATCTCCACCTCGACACGGCCTGCCGTCGGTGCCCAGACCTCGAACATGTTCCTCCCCGTGGTGATCCAGAACGGAGTGTCCCCGAACGGCGTGCTGCCGAAATACGGTGACCGCCGCCCGCTAATCCCTTTCCAGCAACGCCACGGGATAACGCGCGAGCAGGTGGGCGAACGGGATGCGCCCGGTGTGCGTCGTACCGGCGAGCGCGTCGCGCCAGCGGCCCGGAGGAAGGGTCAGCGTCTCAGCGCCCCAGCCGCCGCGCCGCTCCAGGCCGGCCGGGAACCGCGTGGCCACCGCCACGGCCTGGTCGCCCCTGGCGAAGGCGATGGCGTGCTCGCGCCCCGCGCCCGCCTCGTCGGCTTCGAGCGGGATGTACGGCGCCGCGGGGTCGAGCCTCGCACGCAGCCGCAGCGCCGATGTGGTGACCAGGAACTTGACCGCGTCCCAGGTGTCGCCCGTGGGAGCCGTGCGGAGCGACCTGCGGTAGGCGTAGTCCACCGGCCGCCGGTTGTCGGGATCGACCAGCGAGAAGTCGGTGGTCTCGCTGCCCTGGTAGACGTCCGGGATGCCCGGCATCATCAGCTGCACGAGCTTCTGGCCGAGGGAGTTGACCCGGGCGTACCGGTCGAGGCGCTCGGTGAACGCGGCGACCGAGGGCCCGCAGACGTCGATCGCCCGCGCCGCGAAGTCGCGGACGCCCTTCTCGTACGCGGCGTCCGGGGCCATCCAGGAGATGGTGGTCTTGGCCTCCCTGGCCGCCTTGTACAGATAGTCGCTGAAGCGCTCGACGCTGATCGGCCAGGCCGCCATGAGGTTCTGCCAGGCGAGATAGTCGAGCTTGGGGTCGAAGGAGACCCGCTCGGACCAGCCGGCCACCGCCTCGGCCCACTCGCCGGGAAGCTCGGAGAGCACGGCGAGGCGGGCCCGGACGTCCTCGGACCGCTTGGTGTCGTGGGTCGAGAGCGTGGTCATCGTGTACGGCGCCATGCCGGCGCAGAACGCGTGGAACTCCTCCGCCGAGACGCCGAAGCGGTCGGGCTCGCCGCCGACCTCGTTGAGGCAGGCCAGCGGGTACCAGCGGTACAGCGCGGTGTCCTCCACGCCCTTGGCCATGACGGGCCCGCAGGTCTGCTGGAAGCGGGTGACCGTCTCGGCGGGGCCGGAGAGGACCAGCTCGGCCACCCTGGCGACCGCGCCGGGATCGGCACGCAGGGCCGCCTCGGCGGCGGCGGCGCGGATCAGCCGCACGGTCTGCGCGGGTGGCTCCTCGCCGGGGAAGGTGTACGCCCGGTAGACCGGCATCGCCGCGAGGAGCTCGACCATCGCCTCGCGCAGCTCGGGCACGTCACGGGTGAGCCGGTCGATCTCACTCCCGAAGAACTGCGCCAAGACCTGCTTTTTCGCCTCATAACGCACGATGTCGTAGTCGGCCGGGAAAGCGGTGTGCTGGAGGAACGTGCCGACCAGCGGCCCGGCCCCCGCCGGATCGACGAACAGCCGGGTGACCATGTTGAGCGCGTCGTATCCGGTCGTGCCGTCGCACGCCCAGTCGTCCGGCAGCCGCTCGTCGTCGATGAGGATCTTCTCGGCCACCGTCCACACCGGGGCCAGCTCCCGCAGCCGGGCGAGATAGGCGCGCGGATCGGCCAGCCCGTCGGGATGGTCGACCCGCAGGCCGGAGATGACCCCCTCGGCCACCAGCGACAGGATCACCCGGTGGGTGGCCTCGAAGACCTCGGGATCCTCGACGCGGAGCCCGATGAGGGAGGACACGTCGAAGAACCGCCGGTAGCCGGGGCTCTCGCGCCACGGCACCAGCCGGTAGAACTGGTCGTCCAGCCTGCCACCGCTGCCCTGCCGCACGGGGAACTCGTGGTCGTAGTAGCGAAGGACGTCACCGTCGGCCACCACCTCGGACTCGACGTCGGTGTCGTCGCCGAGCACGGGCATCGCCACCTTGCCGCCGGACCAGTCGATGTCGAACCACCGCGCCGAGGGCGACTCGGGGCCGTCCCGGAGGACGTCCCAGAGCCGGGCGTTGGCCGACTCGGGGACGGGCACGGTCATGTGGTTCGGCACGATGTCGGCGATCAGCGGGAGCCCTTTGGCCGCCAGCCGGCGCAGCCCGGCGATGCCGCCGAACTCCTCCCTCACCCGCGAGTGGTCGGTCACGTCGTAGCCGTGGAGCGACGCCGGCACCGCCTGCAGGATCGGCGAGAGGTAGAGGTGGCTCGCCCCCAGCTCGGAGATGTAGCCGACCAGATCGGCCGCCTCCTCGAACCCGAAGTCCGGGGTGAGCTGGAGCCGGTAGGTCGCCGTGGGCTTCGCGGGGGCCGTGGGATCGGCCGCCCGCGGCCCCACGGACGCCGCGGGCTTCACGGATTCGGTCACGTCGTGTCCTCCGAATGTCGGTCGGGCATGCCTTCGAACCGCTCAGGCACGGCGTAGCACCCGCACCGACCTACCCGCGACGGGCACCTCCTCACCGGCCCGGTACAGCTTGGAGTCGATCGAGATGGGCACCGCGGTGTCGATCTCGGGAACCCACACCTCGCCGAAGTCCTTCGGGATCGTGAAGCGGATGATGTCGTGGTGGGCGTTGAACATCAGCAGGAACGAGTCGTCGACGACGCGGCGTCCCCGCCGGTCGGGCTCGGTGATGGCCTCGCCGTTGAGGAAGACGCAGAGCGACTTGGCGTAGCCGTTGTGCCAGTCGCCGTCGGCCATCTCCTGACCCGAGGGCGTGAGCCACGCGATGTCGGTCAGCTCGTCGCCCGACCCTCGCACCGCGCGCCCGAAGAAGAACCTCCTGCGCCGGAACACCGGGTGGTCGCGCCGGAGCCGCGCCAGCTGCTGGGTGAACTCCAGCAGCAGCCAGTTCTCGCGGACGTCCGACCAGTCGACCCAGCTGATCTCGTTGTCCTGGCAGTAGGCGTTGTTGTTGCCCCCCTGCGTGCGGCCCAGCTCGTCTCCGTGGGAGAGCATCGGCACGCCCTGCGACAGGAACAGCGTGGCCAGGAAGTTGCGCTTCTGCTGCTCGCGCAGCGCCTCCACCGCGCCGCTGGCCGGGCCCTCCTCGCCGCAGTTCCACGACCGGTTGTCATCCGTGCCGTCGCGGTTGCCCTCGCCGTTCGCCTCGTTGTGCTTGTTGTTGTACGACACGAGGTCGCGCAGCGTGAAGCCGTCGTGGCAGGTGACGAAGTTGATCGACGCGGCGGGACGGCGGCTGTCGTCCTGGTAGAGGTCGCTGGAGCCGGTGAGGCGCGAGGCGAACTCCGGCAGCGCGGCGGGCTCGCCGCGCCACATGTCGCGGATCGTGTCGCGGTAGCGGCCGTTCCACTCGGTCCACCGGGGCGGGAAGTTGCCCACCTGGTAACCGCCTGGCCCGACGTCCCAGGGCTCGGCGATGAGCTTGACCTGGCTGAGTACCGGGTCCTGCTGGACGAGGTCGAAGAAGGCCGACAGCCTGTCAACCTCGTGCAGCTCCCTGGCCAGGGTCGAGGCGAGGTCGAAGCGGAACCCGTCGACGTGCATCTCGATGACCCAGTAGCGCAGCGAGTCCATGATCATCTGAAGCGTGTGCGGCGAGCGCATCAGCAGGCTGTTGCCGGTGCCCGTCGTGTCCATGTAGTAGCGCTGGTCGTCGTCCACGAGCCGGTAGTAGGCCTCGTTGTCGATGCCGCGCATGCTCAGTGTCGGCCCGAGGTGGTTGCCCTCGGCCGTGTGGTTGTAGACGACGTCGAGGATGACCTCGATGTTCGCCTCGTGCAGGGCCTTCACCATGGCCTTGAACTCCAGCACCTGCCCGCCCCGCTCACCCGAGCTGGAGTAGGCGTTGTGCGGCGCGAAGAAGCCGATGGTGTTGTAGCCCCAGTAGTTGGTCAGATCCCGCTGCTCCAGCGTGTCGTCGGTGACGAACTGGTGCACCGGCATCAGCTCGACCGCCGTCACCCCGAGCCCCGTGAGGTGATCGATGATCTCGGGGTGCCCGAGCGCGGCGTAGGTGCCGCGGATGCGCTCGGGGATCCGGGGGTGCTGGATGGTCAGCCCCCGGACGTGCGCCTCGTAGATCACCGTGTCGTGGTACGGCGTCGCGGGCGGCCTGTCGTGGCCCCATCCGAAGAAGGGGTTGACCACGATGGACTTCGGCACGTAGGCCGCCGAGTCGGTGTCCTCACGACTGTCGGGGTCACCGAAGCGGTAGCCGTACACGGCCTGGTCCCACTGGACGCCGCCCTCGACCGCCTTGGCGTACGGGTCGAGGAGGAGCTTGTTGGGGTTGCAGCGCTGGCCGCGCGACGGCTCGTACGGGCCGTGCACGCGGTATCCGTACCGCTGGCCGGGGCCTATGCCCGGCAGGTACCCATGCCAGACGAACCCCTCGCACTCGGTGAGCGCGACGCGTTCCTCCTTTTGGTCCTCGTCGAAGAGGCAGAGCTCAACGCGCTCGCCGACCTCGGTATAGAGCGCGAAGTTGGTTCCCGCGCCGTCATATGTAGCCCCGAGCGGATAGGGGTCGCCGGGCCAAGTTTCGATCATGTCACCACCCGGATAGGGATTTGCCCCATGTTCCCCCGACCATGCCACTCAGCGCAGCTCGGTGAGTCAATCACTTGTCCAAGGGGGACATTGTGCGCTTTTATGTCAAGGACCTTCTGTCACGGTGCCGCTACACACGCACTGTCACGTGATCGTGCGGCACGAGCCAGGCTACTCGACAACGCCAGGTCAACCCGCATCGGACACTCGCCCACTGGCGGCTCGCACGGCCTCCTCGCGGATCTCCTCATCCCCCGTCACCTCGGCGAGCAGGGCCAGCACCGGCGCCTCGTAGAGCCGGGCGCCCGAGCTCCTGACGAAGGCCAGCCCTTCCCTCAGATGCCGCTCGGCGAGGGCCGGGTCGCCGATGACCACGGCCAGCCTGCCGAGGCAGAGCCCGGCCAGCGACCAGCCGAACAGGCCGTCCTTGAGCGTGATCCGGTCGTACAGCGCGCGTGCGGCGGCCGGGTCGCCCACGGCCAGGCAGATCTCGCTGAGCGCGTCACCGATGAACCGGTAGTACAGGTCGTGCTCGATCGCCTCGAACCCGTCGGCGGACAGCTCCGCGAAGATCGCCCGCACCTCCTCACGCCGGCCGGGATCGTCGCCTGCCGCGTCGAGGTCGATCAGGGCGAGACAGCGCACGAGCCGCCGGCTCAGGTCGTCCGGCCGTCCCGCGGGCATCCCGTCGGCCAGCGCCAGCGCGTCGGCCGCCCGGCCGCGGCACCGCAGGACGAGCGACCTGAACAGCTGTGTGCGGGAGTCGGGGTCGCCCCGGCCGAGGGCGCCCTCGGGATGGGCCGACCCCGACTCCTCGGCGCCGGCGAGCGCCTGGTCGAACCGGCCCCGCAGGTACGCCGTGACCGCCGTCTGCCAGGCCGCGAGGCTCAGCATGGCCGGCTGGCGAAGGCTCAGCGCGGTTTCGTAAAGCCAGGTCAGAAGCTCGTCGGCCCGGTCGAAGTCGCCCGCCGAGACGCGCGTGATGTAGTCGGCCTCGCGCCCGAGCCACTCGTACGGGAGGTCCCCGATCCTGACGCCGACCTCGATGATCTCGTCGATGACGGCCTGCCGCTCGCGGGGGTCCGCGTCGCCGCGCATCAGCATCTCGTGGGCGACGAGCGTGCGGAGCAGCGACCGGTCATCCCCGGACCGCCTGGCCCGCCGTACGGCCTCCATGGCGAGGTCGCCGCTCTCGTCCAGCGACCGCCGGTAGTAACCCGCGACCGCCAGCGCCGCCAGCAGTTGCGGCACCCACGGCGAGTCGCCGGGATGGTCGCGCAGGACCCGTTCTATGCGGCCGGCGAACCGGTCCATGCCGGTCCATTCCTCGAACATCAGCCAGTAGATCAGGTCGGAGAAGCCGAGGGCGGCCCGGGCGAGCCTGTCGATGTCGCCCATCTCCTCGGCGAGCGCGGCCGCCTCGTCCAGCGTGGCCCGCACCGCCGTGCTCATCCCGGCGGCGGCCTGCGCCTCCGCCAGGTCGAGGAGCAGGTCACAGCGCAGGGCCGGGTCGCCGCCTGGGGGCCGGCCGGTCAGCCGGACGGCGTGCCCGAGGTGCTCCACCGCGTCCTCGTAGGCGAGCTGCCCCATGGCGTGCGCCGCCGCCTGGCGGGCGTACTCGATCGCCTTGGCGGCCGTGCCCGCGAGGACCAGCCCCTCGCGGTAGTGGTGGGCGATCTCGGCCGGGGGCGCGTCGCCCCGGCGTTCCAGCACGGCCGCCACCCGGGCGTGCAGGCGGCGCCTGCGCAGCGGGGCGAGCCCTGAGCGCAGGACGTCCCTGACGATGTCGTGGACGAAGCGGTAGCCGATGGGCGGCTCGGCCCGCTCGGCGAGCAGCCTGGCCCGCACCGCCGCGTCGAGGACGTCGAGCACCTGGTCCTGGGACACGTCGCCGGTGTCGGCCAGCACGTCGAGCAGTACGTCCAGCCGGGCCTCGCGGCCGAGGAGCGCCGCCGCCGTCAGGACGTCGCCCGTGTGGGGTGGCAGCGTGGCGATGCGTCCCATGACCACGTCGGAGACCGCCTCGGGCGCTGGGGCGTCATCGCCCAGCCGCACGACCTCGCCCAGGAAGAACGGGTTGCCCGCCGTCAGCCGCGCCATCCGGCCCGCGAGCGCGGGATCGGCGCCCGCCCGGCCGAGGTACTCGCCGATGGCCTTCTCCGACAGGCCGGGCAGCGTGATCCGCTCGACGTGCGGCAGCCGTACGAGGGCCGGCAGATGGCGGGACAGCGGCTGCTCGACGCCGGTGTCCCGGTAGGTCGCCACCACGGTGAGCCTGGGGCAGGCGCGGGTCGCCGCCAGGAACTCCAGCAGCCCGAGCGAGGAGACGTCCGCCCACTGGAGGTCGTCCAGGACGACCAGCACGCGGCCGTGCCCGTTGACCAGCCGGACGACCGCCTCGTACAGCGGGAAGCCCTCCCCCGCGCCCGCCAGCTCGGCCAGCTCGCCGTCGCGCCCGGTGAGCTCCCGCACGGCCTGCGCCCAAGGCCAGAACGGCGGGGCGCCGCTGCCGTCCCAGCACCGGCCGAACACCACCGTACGGCCGGCGGCGCGGGCGGCCCGCGCGGCCTCCTCGGCGAGGCTCGTCTTGCCGATCCCCGGCTCTCCCGCGATCAGCACGACCCTGTGGTCCGCCGCGCCGACGGCCTCCGACAGCAGGGCGGACTCCCGCGCCCGGCCCACCAGCGGCGGGGGCTCGGGGACGGGCTCCGCGGGGACGGCGGGCGCGGCGGTGATCGTGCCACGAGGGAGGAGCGAGGGATCCTGGGCCAGGATCGCCCTCTCCAGCTCGCGCGAGCTCGGATCGGGGTCGAGGCCCAGCTCCTCGACCAGCAGCCTCCTTCCCTCTGCCAGCGTGGCGAGGGCGTCGGCCTGCCGTCCTGCCTGGTAGAGGGCCTGGGCACGCAGGCGGCGCAGGCGCTCGCGCAGGGGAAGCGCGGCGAGGAGCCGGGTCAGCTCAGGAATCACGGCGGCGCCGAGGCCGAGGCCGATCTCGGCCTCCGCGGTGTCCTCCACCAGCGTCAGTCTCAGCTCGCCGAGGTGGGAGATCTCCTCGCGTGCCCAGGAGTCCTTCTCGAAGCCCGAGAGGGGGTCGCCGCGCCACTCGGCGAGCGCACGGCGGAGCTCGTCCCTGGCCCCGGGCAGATCGCCCTCGCCGAGCAGCCGTGCCCCCTGGTCCGCGTGCGCCCTGGCCCGCGTGAGGTCGAGGCTCTCGGCGGGAATGACCAGGGCGTAGCCGCCCAGTTTGCTCACAAGGACGGTGGGGGCCACCGCGCGGACGCGTCCGGGCTCCAGGATGCGGCGGAGCTTGGAGACGTAGGCCTGGACGGTGTTGAGGGCACCGGCGGGCGGCTCGTCCTCCCAGAGCGCGTCGATGATCCTCGAAGGGCTCATCGGGCGCGGCGCGGCCAGCATGCACATGGCCAGGACGGCCTGTTGCTGGTGCGGTCCGAGGTCCAGGGCGCTCTCGCCGTCAACGAGCACGCAGACAGGACCAAGCAGGCGAAACTCCACGCAGCTCCCTTGGATGCCCGGGACAGGACTGCGCCGATATTAACCAGTGGCGACCGGTTCGCATACGGCATGCCTGGCACGGTCCATCCAATGTGAAGGAACGCGCCTCCAGTGCCGGCGGCTAGGGCTTCTCACCGCCCGGGGTACTCCGCCCGGACGCGGGGGCCGGGAGATTCTTGACCATAGGAACACCGTCAACTTGGGGGGCATGAGGCACCTGCCCCACGGTATTCGGCGAGACTTGTCCGCGCAGTTCAGGGCAGCGAGGAGCCCTCGATACGGCTCTGCCGTACCGGGACGCACTGTCAGGACCGCCTTGTCAGGACATGCCGTCGCACGTCCGCCAAGGCGGCCCGGCGGCGCGTGCTCACGACGGCCAGGGCACCTGCGGGGAGCGGTAGAAGCGCACCGAGCGGGCGGTCCAGCGCGGCCCCTGTGCGGCGAGGCGGAGGCGGTAGTCCGCCCATGAGCGGCCCTTGGCCGGCGACCAGCCGATCTCCGCGATGCCGGGCAGCCGGGGGTACGCCATGTGATCCAGGTCGCCGGTGGTCCTCAGCGACTCGCTCCAGAGGGGCGCCTCGACGCCGAACACGTCTTTCTCGCCGACGCCCGTGATCAGCTTGGCGGGGTCCCACTCGTAGGCCCGGCGCACCTCGACGTGACCCGCCCAGTCCTGGCCCAGCCGCGTCCTCGCGGTGTACTTCATGTCGAGGTAGGCGCGGTCTGCCTGGGCCATGACCAGCTTCACCCCCCTGCGGGCCGCCGAACGGGCGAGCCGGGTGCCGTCCTCGGTCCCCGTGACCGGGTTCCAGTGCTCGGCGACGGAGTCCGCCGAGGGGTCCGCGTCCGCGATCTCCTCCCAGCCCATCATGCTCTTGCCATGGGCGTGGATGATCTTCTGTACGCGGGCGATGAACTTCCTGTAGTCGGCCCGCTTGGTGCTCTTCGCCTCGTCGCCGCCGATGTCGATGTACGGGCCGGGCGTGAGCCGGGCCAGCTCGCCGATCACGGCGTCGAGGAACCGGTAGGTGGTCTCCTTGCCGACGCAGAGCGAGCTGAAGCCGACCGCGGTTCCGGTGTACGGCTTTCGCGCCTTGCCGTCGCAGTTCAGCGAGGCGTACGAGGCGAGGGCGGCGTTGGTGTGTCCAGGGGTGTCGATCTCCGGGATGATCGTGACAAAGCGGCCTTGGGCGTACCTCACGATCTCGGAGTAGTCCTTGTGGGAGTAGTGTCCCCCTCGGTCGCCTCCGACGGCCGTCCTGCCGCCGACCTTCGCCAGGCGCGTCCTGCTCTTGATCGCGATCCGCCAGCCCTGGTCGTCGCTGAGGTGCAGGTGGAACATGTTGACCTTGTACGCCGCGGCGAGGTCGATGTAGCGCTTCACCTGGGCGACCGTGAAGAAGTGACGGGCCACGTCGAGCATCGCGCCCCGGTAGCGGAACCTCGGATGGTCGGTCACGTGGACGCCGGTGATCCGCCAGGGCCCGCGCTGGACCTTCGCGCTCTCCACCTTGGCCGGCAGCAGCTGGCGGAGCGTCTGGACTCCCCGGAAGATCCCCTGCGCGGTGTCCGCCGCCAGCAGCACCCCGTCCTTGCCCACGTCGAGCCGGTAGCCCTCCTCTCCCAGCCCGGCGGGGACCGTCGCGTCAAGGACGATGCCCCCACCGGTGGCGTCTCGCACGACGGGCAGCGCGAAGCCCGTGGAACGGCGCAGCACGCGCGCCAGGTAGGAGGCCGCGCCCGCTCCGGCCGCCGACCGCACGACGATCCGCGTGCCGGACGTCAGGGTGAACGGGTCGCCGGTCGCTTTGAGGGACACCGGGGCCGGCACCAGCCGGGGAACGGCCGGGCCGGTGGTGCCGTGCTCGATCGCGGGGGCGTCTTCGCCGTGCTCCGCCGCGCGGGCCTGCCCGGGGGCGAGGCCGGAGATCATTACCGCTACGGCGAGGGGTACTCCAAGTAGTCGGGACGGTCGCACCGCGCCTCCAGGGCTTTGTTAGTAAGGTTTCCTTACCTGCCTTCGCGGAGGAACCGTAGATCCGTCACGGCCGATCGTCAAGGTTACGGTCATGCGCGCGGCGGCGGGGGCGCCGCCGGTCGTGGACGGAGGCTCAGGCGCTCTTCCTGGCGGCCGGAGGCTCGAAGAAGTTGAGCAGGCCCTCGCCCTTGCAGGTGCGGCACGAACGGCCGCCGTCCCCCCTGCCCTCTCCCCCGCATGTGCAGCAGACGACCACCCGATCGAACCGGGGGTCGCGGTAGGTGTGCCTTGTCCGGTACCGGATGATCGCCCAGCCCTGCACCCACGCGAAACCGTCGATCTCAGCGAACACGGCGTCGCTGAGCTCCCAGTGGCGGGCCATCGCCTGCTCGCGTATGAGGGTCCATAGGTTGACTGCGATCCCGGTGGGGCTGACATTCATAGAGGATCGTCCTCTCGTCCGGGTGACGCGGGTATTCCGAGCCGGCCCGATGCCCCACCACCGGTCCAGCCTTGAGTCGGCTCCGAACCGGCCGCGCGGCTCGCCGCACGGCCCTCCCCGTCCCGCAGGGGTGCCACCCCGCGATGGCGACTTCACAGGGGTGGTATCTGCTGCGTTAGGGGCTACCCTTCTCTTTACCCTGGTTCATGCCAAGAGCAACCGCCAATGGCAATTGCCACAGGAAAGTGTCGCCGACGGATACCTTCGGCGTCTGCCCCGGGCGAATAGTGTTAGCTGTTAGCAATGGAGCTGCCTGGGAAAACTTGGGGGCACGCGGCGCTGGCCGCATCAGGAAGAGGTGAGCGTCGATGGCCGGGGCGAATCCGACCCTACGGCGTCGCCAGCTCGCCACCCGCCTCCGCGAGCTGCGAAAGGACGCGGGGCTGAGCCTCGAAGAGGCCGCGCAGAGGCTCGAATGTTCGACGGCCAAGATCAGCCGCATTGAGACCGCCCAGCGGAGCGTCATTCCCAGGGACGTGCGCGACCTGTGCCAGATCTACGGGATCGAGCAGGCGGAGGCCGACGCCCTCATCTCCATGGCCCGGGAGGCGCGCCAGGCGGGCTGGTGGCAGGAATACGAAGACCTGGACCTCGATCCCTATATCGGCCTCGAAGGCGAGGCGTCCTCCATCACGATGTACGAGACGACCACCGTTCCGAGCCTGCTGCAGACGGAGGATTACGCCCGGGAAGTGATCCGCGGATGCCTTCCGCGGATCAAGCAGGAGGTTCTGGAGGAGCGCGTCGACGCCCGGCTGAAGCGGCAGCGGCTCCACGTCGGGGCCGAGCCGCCCAATTGCTGGGTCCTTCTCGACGAGTCGGTCCTCCACCGGCATGTCGGAGGTCACTCCGTTATGCGCGCCCAGCTTGAACGCGTCATCGAACTCTCCGGCCTTCCCCATGTGATCATCCAGGTGATTCCCTTCACGGTCGGGGCGCACATCGGCTTCGACAGCATGTTCATCCTTCTGGAATTCCCCGACAACATGGTTCCGGACACCGTTTATGTCGAGTCTTTGATGGGCGATTTCTATCTCGAGAAGCCCCGGGAGCTGGAGCGCTTCCGCGAGGTCATCACCCATCTGCGAGCCGCGGCGCTGAATCCGCGCGATTCTGTTTCCCTGATCGACGACATGCGCAAGCTGTACGCCCCCTAGAGCCCGGGGCCCGGCGCGTGAGGACAGTCTCCCGCCTTTCCGTACGGCATGCCCCATACAGGCCAAAACGCGTTGCGCGTCCGAAGAGGTACTGCAACGACACTTGGGACTATTCGTCCATATCGGACATGTAGCTAGGGGAACTACGGGAGGAAGCTCCCGAGTAAATACAGATCTTTCCAACTTCGACCAGCTCAACCCCTTGATCGTGTTGACATGTCCCCAGTAGCTGCGATAAATGATCACCAGGAGCCCCCGCAGCGGAGAGCAAGGCCCTACCACGGCCGACATCTCAGCGGGGGCTCATGCCTATTTATCCGGCCCGATCATGTCGGTCGCGCCCGTCCGGGGGACGCCATCGTCCGGATGGGACGCCACGACGAGGGATCCTCAGTGACATCAGGAGAGACGATGACGTCGCATCACCCTTTCGGGTACTCCGGCCCGCAGTGGAAGGCCGCAAGCGGATGTAACAACGGAACCTGCGTGGAGGTCGCCGAGCTTCCGCAAGGCGGCGTCGGGATCCGCGACAACAAGGACGGCAACAGCCCCGTCCTCGAATTCAGCCTCGACGAGTTCCGCACCTTCGTGCGCGGCGTCAAGGCCGGCGAATTCGATATCTGAGCCGGAGGTCCCCGCTTCACGGCCCGTTTTCTGGCCCTGGCGGATCCGGTGAGAGACAGTGCGACGGAGACCGCCGGCATCGGCGCTCCGACCGCTGAGAAAGCAACCAGATCTTTCACCTAAAGGTCGACGGTCGCGGAAAAAGCCGGGCGTTACGAGCGTCGGGCCGGCCGCGGGAGCATCGCTCCCAATATGATGCGTGACAGTGGAATCCAGATGAAACGCGGGCGAGCAGGCGGCGCCGGACAGCTCTACCGGCGCCGTTTTCGAATCCCGCCCCCGCTTGCCGGCGCTCGCCTTTGGTCCATCATGACCTGGCGTGACGCGATTCTTCAAGTTATTTCCGGCATTCTCGCCATTCGCACCCCCCTGTCGCCCGCGAAGCCCCTTCGCCATGCCGGACCCCGCCACCGGGGAGCGGATCAGGGGAGATGCCCGTCGCATCTGGGATGGTTATTGACCCCAATGGTCACATCACTCGCTCGGACGCCTGGAACACCAGCTTGACGGCACCGTTTTTCCGAGTGGCGATCAACTATAATTTCGCCGAGCGCAATGCAGGGGCGGAAATACGACGAGGGTTTCATGGAGAGGGAGGCGCATGTCAGGCGAACCTGCGTTCCATGGGGTGACGTGGTACGCGGCTTGCAACAACGGCAGTTGTGTCGAGGTCGCGTATGACGACGGGTGGGTCGGCGTGCGTGACGGCAAGGATGACGGCAGCCCGATCCTCGTCTACTCCGGCACCGAGTGGGAGTCCTTCATCGAGGCCGCCAAAGCAGGGCGGTTCGACCTCGACCGGCTCGTGGCCGACAGGCGCTGAGCCGGGCAGCGGGCCCCCGCGTCTCTTCTACCTCGGCCGGGTTTGCGGATGAACGTAGGGGTAGCCGGAGACCTTTCCCCCTGCAGGATTCCCCCGGAGGATACACAGATGGGCGGATTCAAGACGTTCTTGATGCGCGGCAATCTGGTGGAGCTCGCCGTCGCGGTCGTCGTGGGCGCCACCTTCAGCGGGCTGGTCCAGGCGTTGGTGGCCGACCTGGTGACACCGCTGATCGGCGCCATCACGGGCGGCAGACAGCCCGACTTCTCGAAATACTCCTTCAAGCTCAACGGCTCGGAGTTCAAGTACGGCGACTTCGTCAACCACCTGCTCACCTTCCTCATCATCGCCGCGGTGATCTACTGGCTGGTGGTCATGCCGATGACGCGGCTGATCGGCTTCTTCGACCGCGACAAGAAGTCGACGGAGAAGCAGTGCCCCGAGTGCCTGAGCGACATCCCGATCGACGCCCGCCGCTGCGCTTTCTGCACCGTCGAGCTCACCGCGGTGCCGGCCAACGACCTGCCACCCGCCTGACCCCGGGGGTACGGCCGCCGCGCGGGTGGCCGTACCCGGCTCGGAAACCTCGGAAGACCGTGGCCGTACCCCGGCCAGGAAACCTGGGAAAGACAGTGGTCGTACCCCGGCCAGGAAACCTGGGATGGACGGTGGCCGTGCCCCGGCTCGGGAACCCGGGAAGGGTGGAGGAATAGCGGCTGTTCAGCCTGGGTTGTTCGGGTTGTGAGTGATCTGATCCGTGGTGTCGCCCGTGGCGAGTCGAGTGTCCCGCTCTCCATCCTCGATCTGGCCACTGTGGGCCACGGCGACACGCCCGCCGAAGCCCTCAGGACCACGACCGAGCTCGCGCAGCGGGCCGAGGACTGGGGCTACCACCGGTTCTGGGTGGCCGAGCATCACGGGATGCCGAGCGTCGCCAGCTCCTCTCCCGCCGTGCTGCTGGCCCATCTCGGCGCCAGCACGCGCGAGATCCGGCTGGGCTCGGGCGGCGTCATGCTGCCGAACCACGCTCCGCTGATCATCGCCGAGCAGTTCGGCACCCTGCACGCCCTCCACCCCGGACGCGTCGATCTCGGCCTCGGCCGCGCGCCCGGCACCGACCAGGCGACCGCCCGGGCGCTGCGCCGTACGGCCACGCCGGACGCCGACGACTTCCCCCAGCAGCTCGCCGAGCTCATCGCCTTCCTGGACGACAACTACCCGGCCGGGCACCAGTACGAGCACATCCGGGCCGTCCCCGGCGAGGCGAGCGCCCCCGGATCCGGGCGTCCCCCGATCTGGCTCCTCGGCTCCAGCGGCTTCAGCGCGCAGCTGGCTGGGCTGCTCGGGCTGCCCTTCGCCTTCGCTCACCACTTCAGCGCGGCCAACACGATGCCCGCGCTGGAGATCTACCGCTCGGCCTTCACGCCGTCCGCCGTGCTCGACCGGCCGTACGCGATGATCGGCGTCAGCGCGGTGGCGTCGGACACGCCCGAGGAGGCGCTTCGCAGGGCGCGCACGGGGGCGCTCGGCATGCTGCGGCTGCGGCGCGGCCAGCCGGCCCCGCTTCCCACGCCGGAGGAGGCCGAGGCGTATCCCTACAGCCCGGTCGAGGAGCAGTTCGTCCGCGACTGGCTGTCGAATGTCATCTACGGCGACCCGGCGTCCGTGCGCGCTGGCCTTGAGGCGCTGCGCGAGCGTACGGGCGCGGACGAGCTGATGATCACGACCGGGGTCCACGGCGGCGAGGCCAGGCTCCGCTCGTTCGAACTGATCGCCGACGCGTACGGAATGAACAAGCCGCCATATTCCGGGTAAAAGCCGCAGACGTCACGAAAAACGAACAGAACCGGCATACCGCCCAGTGCTCGGCGACCGGAACGACCGGCCGCACGAGCAGCGTCGGTAACATCCCGGTAACGTCGGCGACCGGTCGTCGCCGGTCGTCTCGCGCCGCCCGGCGGAGCTGAGCAGGTACGCCGGGGTGCGCCCCTTCCGCCCGCCGCGACGCTCCCGGGCCCGGGGTCCCCCAGTTCACCAGGAATCTCTGACTGGGACCTTTCTTCGCATGGAATATGTCCGTAACATCGCCTCCAGATCGGCGTGGAACATTTATCGGAAACATCTGTTGACACGCAAGAAACACTGTTATTGTAATGGGAGCGCTCCCACGCCTTCGCGATATACCTTGAAAGCGGAGGAAGCCGGATGGCTGACCAACCCACGCTTGCCCAGGTAGCAGCCGAAGCAGGGGTCTCCCCCGCCACGGCCTCACGTGTTCTCACCGGATCCGTCCGCGTGAGCACCTCCACCCGCCGCCAGGTCCATGACGCTATGTCACGTCTGGGTTACGTGCGGCACCGCGCGCCCCGCGGGACTTCGGCCCGGCGGTCAGATCAGCTTGTCGCGGCGGTGATCTGCGAGCACACCCAGCGCATGTTCTCCGAACCGTTCTACGCACGGCTGTTGTCGGCCGCGGACGAGGTCTTCACCAGCTATGGCGTGCCCTTCGTCGTCATGACCGCGACGCCGGCGACGTCGACGATCGTCGCGCCGCCGCTCGTGACGGGATCCTTCGACGGAGTCCTGCTCGCGGGCGCCAGGGAGCGACATCCCCTCGCGGTCACCCTGGCCGCCTCGGGGATCGCCGTGCGGAGTGCCGGACGCCCGCCGGACGGCATCGACCTGCCCTTCGTCGACATGGACAACTTCGACGGTGCGCGCCAGGCGGCGGAGCACCTCCTGCTGACGAACCGGCGGGCGATCACCGTCATCGCGGGACCGCCCACGCTGCCCGGAGCCCGAGATCGCCTCGACGGCTTCCTCAAGACGCTCAACTCGGCCGGGATGACCGACGTCCCCGTGGCGTACGGCGACTTCACCCACGCGTCGGGCGCGCACGCCATGCAGTGGCTCCTGCAGCGCTCGCCGCACCTCGACGCGGTCTTCGCCGCCTCCGATCCCATGGCGGCGGGGGCGATGCAGGCCCTGCGGCGCGCGGGACGCCGGGTGCCGGACGACGTGGCCGTGGTCGGGTTCGACGACGCCCCGCTCGCCAGGCACACCTCTCCCACGCTGACCACCGTCCGCCAGCCGGTGGAGGAGCTCGCGGTGCTCGCGGCCAGGATGCTGCTCATGTCGATCACCTCGGAAGACGAGGTCCCGCACGGCAACCCGATTCTGCCCACGGAGCTGGTGGTCCGTGAATCAACTTGATTCGGGGGGCATGCGGGAAGGCGATGTGCTCACCCGCCGCTACCGGCTCGTGGAGCAGATCGCGTCGGGAGGCATGTCCGCCATCTGGCGAGCGTTCGACCAGTCGCTTCACCGTACCGTCGCGATCAAGGTGCTGGACGGCAGCGTCGGCGGCGACCACGGCGGCCGCGACCTCATCCGGAGGGAGGCGCGGGCGACCGCCCGCCTGATCCATCCGGACGCGATCGAGGTGTACGACTACGGCGAGACGGTCACCGCCCGCGGCAGGCTCGCCGCGTACGTCGTGATGCGCCTGCTCGACGGACGACCGCTCTCGGAGAGGATCACCGAAGGCCCGCTGCCCTGGCAGGAGGCCGCGGTCATCGGGGCCAGGGTGGCGCTGGTGCTCGCGGCCGCCCACCAGCGCGGCATCGTCCACCGCGACGTCACGGCCGAGAACGTCCTGCTCACGCCCGAGGGCGCCAAGCTGCTCGACTTCGGGATAGCGGCGTTCGTGGGCGAGCAGGTCGACAAGCGGCTGGACGACTTCGGCACCCCGCCGTACGTGGCTCCCGAGCGCCTGACCTGCGCCACCGTGCACCCCGCGGTCGACGTGTACGCGCTCGGCGTGCTCATCTTCGAGATGCTCACCGCCGCGCTCCCCTACCCCGAGACCACCTGGGAGGCGCTGGAGACGGCCCGCCGTACCGGCCGTCCCCCCGCGCCGGCCGGGGTGCCCGGCCTGCCGCCCGAGGTGGCCGAGCTGTGCAGGAGGTGCCTGGCCCAGGAGCCCGGCGAGCGGCCCAGCGCCCAGCACGTGGCGGAGACGCTCACCGCGTCGCTGAGCGCCTCGGTCGCCGCCGGCCGCGAGACGGCCGTGTGGGCCCGGCGGGCGCGGATGGCCTCCGTCGCGGTCGCCGCGCTGGCCACCTGGACCGCCGCCCTGCTGTGGATTCAGCCGGACCTGCCGGGGCCGCTCGCGGCGGCGGTCACCAGCCGGTCCACCGAGGCGGGGCCGAGCGGCACGCCGACCCCCGAGAGCACCGGCCGGCGGTCGGGCGCGCTGGCCGAGCCGATCTCCGAGGGTAAGATGCCGGAGCGGTCCCCCTCCACCGCTCCCTCCCGCACGGAAGCCTCCTCCCCGCCGACGCCCGGCTCCTCACGGCCGCCGGATACGCAGGACCCGCCCACAGCCGGGCCCGGGCGTACGGCCGCACCCGCCGGCACGCGCGCCCTTCCGACGCTCACGCAGGCCGTGGGCCGGTTCGACGCGGCCCTGGAGGCGGGCGAGAGCACCGGGGCCATCCGCTCCGACGTCGCGCTCGACCTGCGGCAGGTGGTGCACAACCTTCTGCAGTCGCTGGGCGACCCCGGCGAGGGACTGAAGGGCGTGCGCAGGAAGCTGGATGACCGGGCACGGGAGGGAAGCCTGACTCCCGGCGTCCACGCGGAGCTGGAACGGGGGCTCACCCTGATCGGCGCCGCGCTGGAGAAGGCCGCCTGAGCGGCGGCGGGACGGAGCCGCGAGGCGCCCGCACGAGGACACGAGGAACGGCCGCCGGGGCATGTGCCCGGCGGCCGTTCTCCACCTCCGGAACCTCCGGATATCGGCGCGCGATAAAGCGGGGGGCTTTACCCGAATACTTTTTCCGGCCTTCCACTCATGGGTTCGGGACCGCTATTCATGAATAGCGGTCCCGCGACCGTATGAATGTTCTTGACTACGGGTTCCTGACTACGATCTAGCCGATCGCACAGGTGGCACCGTTGACCGTGAAGGCCGCCGGGCCGGCGTTCGTGCCGCTGTAGGACCCGTTGAAACCGGCCGACGCCGACTGCCCGGGAGCCAGAGATCCGTTCCATGACAGGTTCGTCGCCGTCACGTCGGCGCCGTTCTGGGTCCAATTGGCCGACCAGCCCTGGGTGATCTTCTGGTTGCCGGGGAACGTGAACTTCAGCGTCCACGACGTCCAGGCCGAGGTGCCGGTGTTGGCCACCGTGACGTCGCCGGTGAAACCGCCGCCCCACGTGTTCGCCTTGTATGTCACCTTGCAGCCGCCGGTCGTCCCGGTGCCGGGCAGCGTCGTCAGCGTGACCGTTCCCGACCTCGGCCCGGCCTGCCCGGCCGTGTCGAGGGCCACGACCGCGAACGTGTACGCCGTAGCCGGGGTGAGGCCCGTGAGCGTCAGCGAGGTCGTCGTGCCGGAGGCCACCGTCGTCGCGGTGCCGCCCTGAACGCGCTGCACGTCGTAACGGGCCACGCCCCTGTCGTCGGTGGCCGCCGTCCAGGTCAGCGTGGCGCCGTTCTGGGTGACGCCACTCGCGACCGGGGTGCCGGGCGCGGTCGGCGGGGTGTCGGCGGGCGGGGTGGTCGTGGTCCCGGACTTCTCCGCCGCCCAGTTCGCCAGCCAGGCGAAGCCGGACTGCCAGTTGATGGCCACCTCGTTCACCGAGTAGGCCTCGATGTCGTCCACGTAGCACTTCTGCGGCTTGCACCCCGCGAGCCGGGCCGCCGCCACCGGGTCCTGCAGGCCGCTGTTCGGGCCACCGGAGATCGCTCCGGGGGGCGCGGTCGGCCGTGAGGCGTTCAGCTGGTGGGACCAGAACCGGTGGTGCACGTTCTGCACCGCCTGCTCACCGTACCCGGCCACGTACGACTGGTTCAGCGGGTTGCGCCCGAGCAGGTAGTTCACCGTCTCGAAGACGCCGTTCTTGTACTTCGCCTGCTGGGTGAGGTCGTAGGCCAGGCCGAGGACCATGCCGTTGTCGGCGATCAGCCCGTTGGAACCCCACACGTATGTGCCGTCAGACTCACGATAGGGCGCGGGGTAGCCCTGGCCGTTCATCTGGGCCAGCAGAGTGTCGGCCGTCGAGGTGAGTGCCGACTTGATGGCGGTGACGTCGGCGGCGGGCAGTCCGCTGGGCACGATGGCGAGCGTGATGTCGCCGAGCGCCCCGACCGATCCCCAGTCGAAGCCCCTGGCGTTGAAGCTCCTGCCCCTGTACAGCGACGATCCTGTCAGGTCCGTCTTGTAGGCGTCCTTGCCTGTGGTGGCGTACAGTTCGGCCGCCGCCCAGTAGAACTCGTCGGTGACGCTCCTGTCGTCATAGGCGCCGCCCCCGGTGCTGTCGGAGGCCGGCGCGTACACGGCCGGGTTGGCCTTGGCCGCCGCGTACGCCTTCTCGGCCGCGGTGAGACAGGTGGCGGCAAACGCCGCGTCCACGGTCTTCCAGACGCGGGCGCACTGGCCCGCCACGGCGGCGAGGTTGAGGGTCGCCGCGGTGCTGACCGGGTGGAGGTGACGCGGCTGGTTGTCCTGGTCGGGGGCGGTGCCGAGGGATGTCCACTGGTCGTCGTGGATCTTGTGGAACGCCATGCCGGCGTTGGCCCTGCCGTCGGGCACCTGCATCTTCAGCAGGAAGGCGACCTCCCAGCGGGCCTCGTCGAGGATGTCGGGCATCCCGTTCGCGCGCTCGGGGATGGCCAGCTTGCCGTCGCCGAGGGCCGTCGCGTCGCCCAGCGCCTTCGCCCGTTCGTACTCGTTGACGAGCTGCCAGGCCGCGATGCCTCCGTTGACGACGTACTTGCCCTGGTCGCCGGCGTCGTACCAGCCGCCGCGCACGTCGAGGGTGTAGCCACAGCTCGACAGGCAGCCGACGTTGCCGTCCCCCTGGTTCGGCGCGACGTTGAGGTGCCCGGCGGGACGGGCGTACGCGCCGCCCACGTAGGCCGTCTCGATGGGGATGCCGCTCCGCTGGTGGTAGAAGAAGGCGAGCGAGTCGTACCGGAGCTTCTTGATCGGGTCGGCCGAGATGTCGAAGGGGTAGCTCGTCTCCGAGCCCACCGACAGCGTGTAGCCGGTGCCCGGTGTGTCGTACGACGAGAAGTCGATCAGCTGGACGGTGTCACCCGAGTCCGCGTCGGCGCCCTTGGCCGTGGTCTGGCCGGTGGCGACGGCCGTCCCCGAGGAGTTCTTCAGGGTCCAGGTGGACGGCGCGGTCTGGGTGGTCACGACGGTGGCGTGCTTGGGCACGCCGGGCACGTACGCGACCTGGTTCACCTTGACCTGGGAGCCCGCGGCGAGCGCCGGGGAGGCCGTGGTCGCGACTCCGGCGGCGGCGACCAGCAGCAGCGCGGTCATGGCGCCGGCCACGCCGTACCAGGGACGGCGGCCGGGGCGGCGCGGATGAGGTCTCACAGGTTCATCTCCCAGCGGGTGTAAAGGGGACGTCCCCACCCGGCCGGTGGGAGCGCTCCCAGGGTCGGGAAAGTCGCCGGGTCCCACAAGGGCGGCGCACGTACGACCGGAGTCGTCCGGCGGACGGGCGATCGCGTGACCACGGAGAACTTTCGGGCCGCGCGGCGGCCGGCCTCCGGCACGACATGAAAGTTTCAGCCGCCTGCGCCCCTCATGAAAGTTACATGCGCCCGCGCAGGTCACCAGGGGAACGGCTCCGCTCACGGTTGACGTGCCGGAAAAGCGCGCCGAAGCATGACGAGCGCGGCCCGGTCGCACAGCGCGGCCCGGTCGTATCCGGCCACCGGCTGCCAGCCCCGGCCGTATCCGGTCGCGACCACCACGCCCTCCGGCAGTGCCGTCGCGCCTCGCCTCATTGATGAAGGGCACCCGATGAAATCTCCATGGAGCGGCAGGAGGTGGCAGGCCGCGCTCACCGTGGTCGCGACCACCGCCGCCACCACCGCGCTGGCGGTCACGCTCGGCTCGGCCCCCGCCCAGGCGGCGGGCGGCACCGGCACGGGCTACCTCCACACCAACGGCAACAAGATCGTCGACAGCACCGGCGCCACCGTCCGGCTGACCGGCATCAACTGGTTCGGGATGGAAACCGATAACAAGACCTTCCACGGGCTGTGGGCGAACAACCCCTGGAAGAGCCAGCTCGACCTCATGGCGAGCCTCGGCTACAACACCATCCGGGTGCCGTTCTCCGACGACGCCATCAAGCCCGGCGCGGTCGCGACCAGCGTGAACACCTATTCCAACCCCGACCTCGTCGGGCTGTCGCCCATCCAGATCCTCGACAAGGTCGTGGAGTACTCCGGGACCAAGGGGATGCGCATCATCCTCGACCGGCACCGGCCCACCTCGGCCGGGCAGACCGCGCTCTGGTACACCTCGGCGGTTCCCGAGAGCACCTGGATCAACGACTGGAAGTCGCTCGCGCAGCACTACGCGGGCAACACCACCGTCATCGGCGCCGACCTGCACAACGAGCCGCACGCCGACGGCACCGAGCCACAGAGCACCGGCTCCTGCTGGGGCTGCGGCGACACCGCCCGCGACTGGCGGCTCGCGGCCGAGCGGGCGGGCAACGCGATCCTCGGCGTGCAGCCCAACTGGCTCATCTTCGTGGAGGGCGTGAGCTGCCCGAGCGGTGGCAACGCCAACGTCTGGGACAACATCCCCGACGAGCCCTGCGGCTGGTGGGGCGGCAACCTCTCCAAGGCCGGAGCCTTCCCGGTGCGGCTGAACGTCGCCAACCGGCTCGTCTACTCCCCCCACGAGTACGCCACCTCGGTCTACCACCAGGCGTGGTTCGACGACCCGGCGTACCCGGCGAACATGCCCGCCATCTGGGACCAGTTCTGGGGCTACCTGTACAAGCAGAACATCGCGCCCATCATGATGGGCGAATTCGGCACCACGCTGGCCAGCAACACCGACAAGGTGTGGCTCCAGGAGCTGATGAAGTACACCGGCACCGGCGTGAACGGCATGTCCTTCACGTACTGGTCCTGGAACCCGAACTCCGGTGACACCGGCGGCATCCTGAAGGACGACTGGACGACCGTCGACCAGGCCAAGCAGAGCATCCTGCAGCCGTACCTCATCCCGCCCACGGGCGGGGGCGGCGGCAACCCCTCGCCCTCACCCTCGGCGACCCCGACCCCGACCCGGACCCCCACCCCGACCCCGACACCGACACCGACCCCGACCCCGACCCGGACCCCGACCCCGACCCCGACCTCCACCACCTGCGGGACGACGTACGCGGTGACGAACTCCTGGTCCGGCGGCTTCCAGGCCGGCCTCACCCTGAAGAACAACGGCACGGCGAACTGGAACAACTGGTCGGTGAGCTGGACGATGCCGTCCGGGGTGACCCTCGTCAGCGGCTGGAACGCCACGGTCACGCAGAGCGGGACCACCTTCACGGCGAAGGCCCCGAGTTACGCGGCGAGCCTCGCGCCCGGCCAGTCGGTCGTCGTGGGCTTCACCGCCAACGGCCCCTCGACCCCCGGCCCGTCGAACATCACCTGCTCGTAGACCCCCCGGGCCGACCCGGCCCGCCGACGCCGACGAGGGCGTGCCGACAGCCGGCACGCCCTCGTTTTTCATGTCCCGCGCCTTCTTTTGTCGCGAGACACGAATGAGAATCGCGCCATTGAAATAACCCCCATGTCACCCGACGTCGGGTGACATTTCCTTTTTATCCGCAGATGGGTTCGGATTTAAATCTTCCGCATGTCGCATAACGATAGCGACGCCACGGGTCAGTACGGTGGATCTCGAGGCGCATCATCGGCAATGCGTTTTCACATAGCAATACCAAAAGCAAAGGACCGCTTTATGAAAGATGCCAGTCGGCCTCGCGTCGGGCCACGACATTTCGTCCGTTCGTTGCTGGCAGCGGCTCTCCCAGCGATGGTCGCGATGGGAGTCGTCGTCGCGACACCACATACGGCGAGCGCGGCGGTAGCGCCGGTCTCGCTCGGCACGGCCACGAACTTCGCGGTTCTGGCCGGGACAACGGTCACGAACACCGGCGCCACGACCGTCACCGGGGATCTCGGTGTGAGCCCCGGTACGGCGGTGACCGGCTTTCCGACCGGCACCGTCACCGGAGGAACCATCCACTCGGCCGACGCGGCCGCCGCACAGGCGCAGGCCGCCCTGACCGCCGCCTACAACGATGCCGCCTCTCGGACGCCGGCCACCACGGTGCCGACGCAACTCGGCGGCACCACCCTGACGCCCGGCGTCTACAACTCCGCCGCCGGCACCTTCCAGATCACCGGGAACCTGACCCTGGACGCGCAGGGAGACCCGAACGCGGTCTTCATCTTCCAGGCGGCCTCGACGCTCGTCACGGCGTCCGCGAGCACGGTGACGCTGGTCAACGGCGCCTCGGCGTGCAACGTCTTCTGGCAGGTCGGCAGCTCGGCCACCCTCGGGACCAACTCCAGCTTCGCCGGGAACATCCTCGCGCTCACCTCGATCACCGTGACCACCGGCGTGACCGTGAACGGCCGTACCCTGGCCCGCAACGGCGCCGTCACCCTGGACACCGACGCGATCGCCCGGCCCGTCTGCCGGACGACCACCGTCACGGTGACCTCGTCGTGCACGGCCGCCGGGTCCAAGGGTCCGCTGACCCTGACCGCGACGGTGACGGCCCTGAACGGGACCATTCCGACCGGCCCGGTCATCCTCACGAGCGACGGCGTCAGCATCGGCACGGTGCAGCTGGTGAACGGGCGTGCCACGCTCACCTCGCCGATCCTCGCCGCTGGCGAGCGCCGGATCGTCGCGAGCTTCCCGGGTGCGACGGGGCTGAACCCGAGCACCTCCTCGCCCCTGATCCTGCGGATCGACCCCAACGGCACCTGCCCCGCCGCCGAGAAGAAGTGTGACGAGGAGAAGCAGAAGGGGAAGGAGGAGGGGACGGAGGTCGTGAACGTCGACCAGCACAAGAAGCGGACCCTCAAGCAGCATCGCAGGGACCGGTACGAGCATCACAGGAAGCACGGTCGCCTCGTCACCGTCCAGACCCTGCACACGCTCCACGGCGTGGTCCACGAGGGCGGGGGCGGCGGGTACCACTCCAGCCACCACTCGGGGTCCGGGCACCACCGCGTTCATCACCACAAGGTGTACCACCGGGTTCACAAGAAGCCGCACGTGCACCACTATCACAGGCACTATTACAGGCCGCGCCCGCACGTCGGCGTCACCGGATGACGTGACGACCTGAAAGCCCGAGAACCTGAAAATACGTGGGCCCGTCCGATCTCGTCGGACGGGCCCCACGCTATTTCCGGACCCTGTGAGTCACAGGACAGGTACTGATTCTCACGGTGGGGGGCGGCGCCGTTTTCTCCGGCTATTTCGCCGGATCCGCCCCCCGTCCGGATTTCCGCTTTCTCGTGTTCGTATTCGTCTGTGCCCGGCCCGCTCAGGTGAGGTTCGACGAGGGCCCGTGGCTGTCGTCCGGTCCCCGCGAGCCGGGCTCGCCGGACGGTTCCCGCGAGGCGGCCCCCCATGGAGAAGCGGCGGGCTCGTCCGCAGGCCTCCGCTCAGAGGTGGCGGGCTCCTCCACGAGCGTCCACTCAGAAGCGGCGGGCTCGTCCGCAGGCCTCTGCTCAGACACGGCGCGCTCCGGAGCCGTCTCCCCCGGGACGGCCGGGTCGTCGTCCCTCTGACGGCGGTCGAACTCCTCTTCCAGCTCGCGCGTCCGGGACGCGAAGTCGTCCACGGCGTCCTCCGAACCGCGCAGCAGCGTCTCCATCCATGACTCCTCGAGCTCTCTCAGCTCGTCGCGCAGATCTCGCACGCTCAGGTTTCTCGGATCGGCTCTGTTCATGACTCCACCATGTACCCAACGACCCGAATCAGTCACCTCCTGACAAAGCGGCATATCTCACACTCGCTGGGTAGCCGGACGGATCGCCGGAGTGACCTTCCTCACCGCCACCTGGGAGTCCAGCATGATCCACTGACCTGCGGGTGGATCCGTCCGGCCCCCTCGGACGGCGGATCGCCCATCTGAAAGTTTCAGGAGCCGACCGGCACGCGGCGTAAGGCCCGCATAAGAACGGCCAGGCTGGCGACGCCTCGTGCGCCCAGCGCCTGAAATCTGCCCGTCACGTCATTGACATCTTTGTTGTACTCACCAGAATCCGATGTGGGAGCGCTCCCATATCACAACACCTTCCTCATCCGGTACGAGACCGACGCTGTGCCAACTTCTGTACCATCCATCGCCTTTCATCACTTTGGAGTACGTCCAGAATGTCAACATCATCGTTAGGGGCGGGAGCGCTCCCACGTTCACGGATGAAAAGACGTGTCGTGTGGGTCGCGCTCACCAGCCTGGCGGCCGGCCTCTTCACCGTCCTGGCCTCCGTACCGGCTTCCGCGGCAGTCGCGTGTACGGTCGACTACGTCGACAACAACTGGGGTGGCGGTGGCTTCGGCGCCTCCCTCAAGGTCACCAACAAGGGTGACGCCTGGACCAACTGGACCCTGACCTTCACCCTCCCGGGGAACGAGAAGGTCGCCCAGGGGTGGAGCGCCGACTGGACACAGAGTGGCCAGAACGTGACGGCCAAGAGCCTGAGCTGGAACAGCGCCCTCGGCAACGGCCAGTCGACGGACATCGGCTTCAACGGCTCCTACACCGGCGCCTACGCCGGCAAGCCGACCGCGTTCGCGGTCAACGGCGTCACCTGCAACGGGGGCACCCCCGTCAACCAGGCCCCGACCGTGAGCCTGACCTCGCCGACCGCCGGCCAGACCTTCACCGCGCCCGCCACGGTCAACCTGGCCGCGACGGCCGCCGACAGCGACGGCACGGTCTCCAAGGTCGACTTCTACAACGGCACCACGCTGCTCGGTACGGACACCAGCGCTCCCTACACCTACAGCTGGACCGGAGTAGCGGCGGGCAGCTACTCGCTCACCGCCAAGGCCACGGACAACGGCGGCGCGGCCACCACCTCCAGCCCGGTCGGCATCACGGTGAGCGGGACCACCGCCTCCACCATCGTCGTGAGCCCCAGCACGATCATCGTGCCCGAGGGCGGCACCGCGTCGTACACGGTGAAGCTCTCGAAGGCCCCGACGGCCAACGTGACCGTGGCGACCACGAAGGCGAGCGGCGGCGACGCCGACCTCACCGTGCAGTCGGGCGCGTCGCTGACGTTCACGACCGCCAACTGGAACACGGCGCAGACCGTCACGATCGCGGCCGCCGAGGACACCGACACCACGGCGGGCACGGCGACGTTCAACTCGGCGGCGTCCGGCTGGACCACCGGATCGGTCACCGCGACCGAGGCCGACAACGACGGTTCCACTGGCGGCAACGAGTACATCACCCGCTTCACCACGCTGTACAACAAGCTGCACGACCCGGCCAACGGGTACTTCTCCCCGCAGGGCGTGCCGTACCACTCGGTCGAGACCCTGATGGTCGAGGCCCCGGACCAGGGTCACGAGACGACCTCCGAGGCGTTCAGCTACATGCTGTGGCTGGAGGCGGTGTACGGCCAGGTCACCGGCACGTGGACCAGGTTCAACGACGCCTGGGCGACGATGGAGAAGTACATCATCCCCGCGACGGCCGACCAGCCGACGAACTCCTTCTACAACGCCAGCAAGCCGGCCACCTACGCCGGTGAGTGGGACGACATCAAGCAGTACCCCTCGAAGCTGGACGGCAACGTCTCGGTCGGCGTCGACCCCATCGCGGGCGAGCTGAAGAGCGCGTACGGCACCAGCGACATGTACGGCATGCACTGGCTGCTCGACGTCGACAACACCTACGGCTTCGGCCGCTGCGGCGACGGCACCACCAAGCCCGCCTACATCAACACCTACCAGCGCGGGCCCGAGGAGTCGGTCTTCGAGACCGTGCCCCAGCCGTCGTGTGACACCTTCAAGTTCGGTGGCCCGAACGGCTACCTGGACCTGTTCACCGGTGACAGCTCCTACGCCAAGCAGTGGAAGTACACCGACGCCCCCGACGCCGACGCGCGCGCCGTCCAGGCCGCCTACTGGGCCTACACCTGGGCCACCGCGCAGGGCAAGGGCTCGCAGGTCTCGGCCACGGTGGCCAAGGCCGCGAAGATGGGCGACTACCTCCGCTACGCGATGTACGACAAGTACTTCAAGAAGGAGGGCTGCACCAGCACCTCCTGCGCGGCGGGCACCGGCAAGGACAGCTCTGCCTACCTGCTCTCCTGGTACTACGCCTGGGGCGGCGCGTCCGACACCTCCGCCGGCTGGGCCTGGCGCATCGGCTCCAGCCACAACCACTCCGGCTACCAGAACCCGCTCGCGGCCTGGGCCCTGTCGAACGTGGACGCGCTCAAGCCCAAGGGCACGACCGCCGTGGCCGACTGGAGCACCAGCCTGACGCGGCAGCTTGAGTTCTACCGCTGGCTGCAGTCGACCGAGGGCGCGATCGCGGGTGGCGCGACCAACAGCTGGCAGGGTCACTACGCGGCCCCGCCGACCGGCACGCCGACCTTCTACGGCATGGCGTACGACTGGCAGCCCGTCTACCACGACCCGCCGTCGAACCAGTGGTTCGGCTTCCAGGCGTGGTCGATGGAGCGGGTGGCGGAGTACTACTACGCCAGCGGCAACGCCACCGCCAAGGCCATCCTCGACAAGTGGGTCGCCTGGGCCAGCGCCAACACCACGGTCAACACCGACGGCACCTTCCAGATCCCGTCGACGCTGCGGTGGACCGGCCAGCCGGACACCTGGAACGCCTCGAGCCCCGGCTCGAACGCGAGCCTGCACGTGAGCATCGCCGACTACACCAACGACGTCGGCGTCGCCGGCTCCTACGCCAAGGTCCTGATGTACTACGCCGCCAAGGCCAACAACACGGCGGCGAAGAACCTCGCCAAGGCGCTGCTCGACGGCATCTGGAAGAACAACCAGGACGCCAAGGGCGTGTCGGTGCCGGAGACCAAGGCCGACTACAACCGCCTCGACGACCCGATCTACATCCCGGCCGGCTGGACCGGCAAGATGCCGAACGGCGACCCGATCAACTCCAGCTCGACCTTCATCTCGATCCGGTCCTGGTACAAGAACGACCCGGACTGGCCGAAGGTGCAGAACTACCTGAACGGCACGGCTTCGGCCCCGACGTTCAACTACCACCGGTTCTGGGCGCAGGCGGACGTCGCCATCGCCCTCGCCGAGTACGGCCGGCTCTTCCCCTGATCCGACCGGCCCGGGTGCGGTGGTGCCTGACGCCTTGTCGCGGTGCGGGGTGTGCACGAGCACCGGGAGGTCGTGCTCGATGG
>NZ_JBFBIK010000046.1:0-54591 GCF_040685555.1 Sphaerisporangium sp. NPDC088356 | reverse complement strand
CTCACCCCCACGTGGGGGTGAGCCGAAGCGAGCGGTCCGCCGGCACGGTCGCGATCAGTTCTGCAGGGGGAGCAGTTCGCGGGTGAAGTCGTCGAGCCATGGGCCGATGTCCACTGGGCCCTCGGCGGGGCGTACGACGAACTTGGTGATGCCGGCGGCGACGTACCGCTGGATGAGGTCGCGGGCGGCGTCCCAGCCCACGGGGACGATCGTGGCGGGGTCGGTGCCGGGGCGGCGGCGCAGCAGGGCGGCGGCCATGTCGTCCGGGATGGCGGTGGCGGCCACGGGCACGCTGATCCCGAAGTGGTCGGGCTCGATCTCGCGTCCGGCCTCGGCGGCGTGGGCCTCGATCGTCTCCCGGCCCGCCCCGGCCTCCTCAGGAGTGAGGAAGCTGGCCAGCCAGCCGTCCGCGAGCCGCCCGACGCGCCGCAGGGCCACCGGGCCGCTGCCGCCGAGCCAGATGTCCAGCGGCTTGGCCGGGCGCGGGCCGATCTCGGCGTCCTCGACGCTGTGGAAGCGGCCCTTGAAGGTGACCGGGCCCTCCTGGCGCAGCAGGAGCCTGAGCAGCTCCATCGACTCGTCGAACACCGCGCCGCGGGAGCCGCCGGGTACGGGGAAGAGAGCCTTCTCCTCCGGCCGGGCGGGCTGGAGACCGAAGGCGGGCAGGACCCGCTTGGGCGCCAGCGCGGCCAGCGACGCGAGCTGCTTGGCGACGAGCACGGGATTGCGTCCCGGCAGGATGGCGACGCCGGTGCCGACCTTCAGCCGCCGCGTGCGCGCCAGCGCGTAGCCCATCCCGACGAAGGGCTCGACCGACGAGCCGAAGACGATCTCGGACAGCCACAGCGAGTCCACGCCCGCGGCTTCAGCGCGGTCGACCGTCTCGGCGAACCGGCCGGCGCCGCCGCCGGGTGAGGGAGCGATCCCGATACGTACCTTCATGCGCCCATTCGACCACAGTCCATTCAGCGAACTCAGGCCGCCCACCGGTTTACTTCTCTAATCCTATTGACTCGGTAGGTAGTGAGGGGAAATCTGGTCGAGTACGTCACAGGTGAACCGTCCAACGACTCCGGAGGCTCGCATGAGCGTCACCGATGAACTTCTCGCCAACGCCGAGCGCTACGCGGCCACCTTCGACAAGGGACACCTCCCGCTGCCTCCGGCCAAGGGAGTCGCCGTCCTGGCCTGCATGGACGCCCGCCTCAACGTATACGGGGTCCTCGGCCTGTCGGAGGGCGACGCGCACGTGATCCGCAACGCCGGAGGCGTGGTCACCGCCGACGAGCGCCGCAGCCTCGCCATCAGCCAGCGGCTGCTCGGCACCCGGGAGATCATCCTCATCCACCACACCGACTGCGGCATGGTCACCTTCACCGACGACGGCTTCAAGGGCGCGATCGAGGCGGAGACGGGGATCAAGCCCGACTGGTCGGCCGAGGCGTTCACCGACCCCGAGGAGGACGTCATCCAGTCGATCAGCCGCATCAAGGCCGATCCCTCCATCCCGCACAAGGAGTCCGTGCGGGGCTTCGTCTACGAGGTGGAGACCGGCCGCCTGCGCGAGGTCAAGGCCTGACACCCCGGCTGTCGACGGGCGCCGGGACGTCAAGACGTACGGAATCGACGCCGCCAGAACCATCATGGACCACCACATCCAACACATTCGCCGCAGCTGGGCCGACCGCCCCGAATGCAGCCGATCACGATGGTGAGGTGGATCGCCCACTCCGATCAGTAGGGCAGCCGCCGGCCCGCAGGGGTTCGCAGGTCCAGGGGGACCGCCGTGGCGCGTCTTGCCGGATTTCGGACGCGAATCCGTCGCATTGTGTCGGCTCCTGTCCTCGGCTGACCGGTGTTCATGGGCTGCTGTCCATTTCGGATCCGGTGGTCGTCCACGTACGGTCGTCCACGGGTCAGTTCTGGTGCACGGGCACCTCGAACCAGACGACTTTGCCCGTGCGCCGGGGGTCGAAGCCCCATCGGCAGGAGAGCATGCCGACCAGGTACAGTCCGCGGCCTGTCTCGTCGTACTCGTCAGGCTGGATGATGCGGGGGAGGTCGGGGTTGTCGTCCTCCACCTCGCAACGGAGCGTGCCGTCCTCGGCCAAGAGGGTGAGGACCGGCTCGCCCCAGGCGTGGCGCAGCGCGTTGGTGACCAGTTCGGTGGCGAGCAGTTCGGTGGTGTCGCTCTGCTCGCGGAATCCCCATTCGGCCAGCTGGGCGCGGACCAGATGCCGTGCCCTGGGCACTGAGGAATCGTCGTTCGGGAGAACCCACGATGCCCGCCAAGTCTGGACCGGCCGGGCGGTGCGGGCGATGAGTTCGTCGACGTCGTCCATGCTCCCTTCGAGCCGGCGCCGCAGGAGATCGGCTGCCTCGTGATCGGGAGCGTCCGCGGCCGTTGGCGAGGTCTTGGTGATGGTCAACATGACTTCATCTCAAACTGCTCAATTGGAACGTGCTGTTACCTTGTCCACGATCTCGCACCGGACGCTCGGCGTCTTCGATGGCAGCACCCATCCTGGACCCATGCCAGCGGAACCACGGGTATTCCCGTTAGCTGCAATGCGCGCCCGGACCCCGCCTGCGATCCTGGAGGGGTGAATCTGCGTTGCCTCATCGTCGATGACAACGATCACTTTCTCCGGGTCGCCGGCCGGCTGCTCGAACGAGAGGGGATCGTCGTCGTCGGCATGTCATCGACAAGTGCCGACGCCGTCCGGCGCTTCGATGAGCTCCGGCCGGACGTCGCGCTGGTCGACATCGACCTCGGCGAGGAGAGCGGATTCGATCTGGCGTCGCGGCTGGCTCAGATCGGAGGCGGCGAGCCGTCGAGGGTCATCCTGATCTCGACATACGCCGAGAGGGACTTCGCGGACATGATCACCGACAGCCCCGCCCTCGCGTTCATATCGAAGTCGGAGCTTTCAGGAAGAGCGATCCGGGAGGTTCTCCAGGAGGCCGGGCATGGTGATCGCCTCGGCTCGGGCTAGTGGTGGGCTAGTGGGCTTGGAGGAAGGTGAGGACCGCCAGGACCCGCCGGTGGTCGTCTTCCGCCTCCGGCAGCTGCATCCGCAACATGATGCTGCGCACATGTTTCTCCACGGTGCCTTCGGTGATCCAGAGCTGGTGGGCGATGCCGGCGTTGGAGCGTCCTTCCGCCATCAGGGAGAGAACCTCCCGTTCCCGCTGCGTGAGGAGCGCCAGCGGTTCGCCCTTGTGGCGGGCCGTGACGAGTTCCTGAACGAGGCTGGGATCGATGACCGAACCGCCTTGCGAGATCCGCCGGACCGTCTCGATGAAGTCGGTGACAGCGAGCACCCGGCTCTTGAGCAGGTAACCCACCCGGTGCCCGGCGGCGAGCAACTCCATCGCCTGATCGACCTCGACGTGCGCCGACAGCAGGAGGATCCCCGTCTCGGGCAACTCCCGGCGGATCACCTGGGCCGCGTCGAGCCCCTCGGTCGCGTGGGCCGGCGGCATGCGGATGTCGACGATGACGAGATCGGGCCCGTGCTCGCGGACGAGGGCCAGGAGTTGCTGCGCATCCCCGGCCTGGCCGACGATCTCGAACCCGGATCGCTCGAGCAGGCTCGCCAGCCCTTCGCGCAGCAGGACGTCGTCGTCGGCCAGCGCTATTCGCAACCGGGTTGCGCTCGCATCTCCGCCGTCGTGCGATGATCTTGTCGACATCCTTGGAGCTACCGATCAGGCGTATGCCGGAGAACATCGCGCTTCACGACCATCGCCCTCCACACGCCGGCGACGCGACGCGGGCCGGGGCTCGGCGATCCCGGACGGCCTCCGGCATCGTCCCAGCTACGCGAGCGTATATTGATGGGTGTGTACGCGCGGTTACTACCGTTGCTTTCTCGCCCGAGGCGCCCGCCCCTCACGCTGGGAATCGTCGTCGCCGTCTCGTTCGTCGTAGTCGAGACCTTTTTGGCCTTTCTGCTGGAGAGGATCACTCCCCCTAATTCCCTCGGCTTAGTCTACCTTCTCGGCGTTCCGGTGGTCTCGACCGTGTGGGGACTGGGACTGGGGGTGGCGACCGCGCTGGCCAGCGGTTTCGCCTTCGAGTACTTCACCCTCCTGCCCCAGTTCTCCTTCAACTTCGGCGACATCCAAGAGTGGGTGGCGTTTCCCGTCTTCCTCGCCGTCGCCCTGGGGGCCGGCGCGGTCTCCGCGCTGGCGCGGTTGCTGGCCGTCCAGGCCGAGGAACGCCGGCGAGAGGCCGACCTCGCCGCTCAGCTGGCCCGCCTCCTGCTCGGTGCGGAGGATCTGCGCGCGGCGCTACGGACGGCTTCATACCGTCTGGCGGAGGAACTGGAGATGCCGTACCTGGCGATCGAGCTTGGGGCGGTGGCCACCGATGAGCACCACACAGCGTTGCCGCTGCAAGAGGGGGCCGAGTCCCTCGGCACGCTGGTCGTCCCCGCCGACCTGCCCGAGGCGATGCGGAGACGCCTGCACAGCAGAGTGATGCCCTCGCTGGCGGCCCTGTTGCGCGCGGCACGCGATCGTGCGGAAATCGGCAGCTCCTTGGAAGCGAGCCGGGACGAGCTCCACCGGATCGGGGATGAACAGGCCTCGCTGCGGCGTGTCGCGACGCTGGTCGCGCGCGGAGTCTCGCCGCAGGTGTTGTTCAGCGCGGTCGCGAGCGAGATGGGCCGCCTCCTGGGGGTGGAGACCACGGCGATAACACGCTACGACCCCGGCCACGGGGTGGTGGTGGTGGGCTCGTGGAGCCTCAGCGGTCCGGAGTCGATGCTGCCCCTCGGATCGCGCTGGCCGGTCGAGGAGCCGAGCGTCGCCGCGCTGGTGCGGCAGACCGGGCGCTCCGCGCGGAGGGACGACTTCTTGGCTTCCGGCGAGCTCTCCGCATGGGCCCGGACACGAGGGGTCACCTCTTCGATCGGCAGCCCCGTGGTCGTCGAGGGCCGGATGTGGGGCGTGGTGATCGCTTTCTCGTCCGGCCAGAATCGGCCGCCCGAAAACGCGGAGAGCCGCATGGCGGACTTCACGGAGCTCGTCGCGACCGCGCTCGCGAACGCACAGGCCCGTGCGCAGCTCGCGGCCTCCCGCGCTCGCGTCGTGGCGGCGGCCGACGACACCCGGCGCCGCATCGAGCGCGATCTGCACGATGGAACCCAACAGCGCCTCGTCTCGCTCGGACTCGAGTTGCGTGCGGCGGAGGCCACCGCGCCGCCGGAGTTGAAGGAGCTCAGAGGGCAGCTGTCCAGAACGGTCGAGTCTCTGGGAGGTGTACTGGAGGATCTGCGGGAGCTCTCGCGTGGCCTTCACCCGGCGATCTTGTCGAAGGGGGGCCTCGGACCCGCGCTGAAGATGCTCGCGCGCCGTTCCGCCATCCCGGTCGAGCTGAACGTACACGCCGTCCGGCCCCTGACCGAGCGTGTCGAGGTGGCCATCTACTACATCGTGTCCGAGGCGCTGACGAACATCGCCAAGCACGCGCACGCAACGGCGGCGTACGCCGAAGTCACGGTGGAGGAGACGACCATCCGGCTCTCCATCCGCGATGACGGAATCGGAGGGGCCGATCCTGCCCGCGGGTCGGGGCTCATCGGTCTCAGCGACCGCGTCGAGGCGCTCGGTGGCAGCATGGAGATCGTGAGCCCGGTGGGACGTGGCACGTCGTTGCTGGTAGAGATTCCGGTCGACGCCGTACGACCGCCGTCGTCCAGTGGTGTCGCCGGAGGGCCGTAGTCAGGATGTCCGGGTGGCGCCCACAGAAGCGATGATCACGCAGCCGATGGCCGCCCACTCGCGCACCTCCAGGAACTCCCCGAGGACGACCAGGCCGACCAGGGCCGCCGCCGCCGGTTCCAGGCTCATCAGGATGCCGAAGACGCGCTTGGGCATCCGGCGCAGCGCCTCCAGCTCCAGGCTGTAGGGGATCACCGAGGAGAGCAGGCCGACCCCCGCGCCCAGCAGGATCAGCTCCGGGCTGAGCAGCCCGGTGCCGCCGGTCGCCACCCCGACCGGCGCGATGACCACGACCGCGACGATCATGGCGAAGGACAGCCCGGTCGTTCCGGGGAACCGTCCTCCGGCGGCGGCCGACAGCAGGATGTAACCGGCCCAGCAGGCGCCCGCCAGCGCGGCGAAGCCGATGCCGACCCAGCTGAGGCCGCCGCTGTCGCCCCAGGGCGCCAGCAGGAGGATGCCGGCGGCGGCCAGCACCACCCACAGCAGGTCCAGCCGGCGGCGCGAGGCCGCGACCGCCACCCCGAGCGGGCCGAGGAACTCGATGGTCACGCAGATGGCCATCGGCAGCCGGGCGAGCCCCTCGTAGAACGAGAGGTTCATCAGGCCCAGCGTCACGCCGAACGCCACGCCGACGGCGAGGTCACGCCGGGTCAGGCCGCGCAGCCGGGGCTTGGCCACGACCCCGAGGATCACCGCTCCCGCCGCGATCCGCAGGAACACCACGGCGCTGGGCGGCAGCGCCGTGAACAGGTTCTTGGCCAGGCCCGCGCCGATCTGAACCGACAGGATCCCCAGCATCACCAGCCCGGACGGGGGCACCGCGCCCGCGGCCGTCCGCACGAAGGCTCCTGGCCGGACGCGGTCCGGGCGGTACGGCCCGGCGGACGCGGAGATCGACGGCAGCGTCATCGGTTCTTCTCGCGTTCCTCGCACGCGCCGGTGCGGTCGGGGGGATGCCGGGGCTCTACGTCACATCCGGCCGGGTCATTCCCAGCGGAAGGTGCGAGAGGCGAGTCCGAGGGTAACGGCCGCCCAGACCAGCAGCACGAGCAGGTCCCTGATGGGGAGCCCGCCGCCGTGGGCGAGCACCGATCGCAGCCCGCCGGTCAGCGCGGTGATCGGCAGCAGTTCCACGACGGCACGTACGGCGTGCGGAAACGCGGTGACCGGGACGACCACGCCGCCGAGCCCGAGCAGCACCAGGTAGACGAGGTTCGCGGCGGCGAGCGTGGCCTCCGCGCGCAGCGTTCCCGCCATGAGCAGCGCCAGCCCGCTGAAGGCCGCGGTGCCGGCGAGGATCAGCAGAAGCGCCCACAGCGGGTCGCCCTGGGGGTGCCAGCCCATCGCCAGCGCCACGGCGGCGATGACGACGATCTGGAGCACCTCCACGGTGATCACCGCGAGCGTCTTGGCCAGCATCAGGCCCGGCCGCGACAGGGGAGTGGCCCCGAGGCGCTTCAGCACCCCGTACCGCCGCTCGAACCCCGTGCCGATCGCCTGGCCCGTGAAGGCCGTGGACATGATCGCGAGCGCGAGCACGCCGGGGGCCACGAAGTCGATGCGCCTGCCCGGCACCTCCAGCAGCGGCGCGGCCGAGAACCCGACCAGCACCAGGATCGGGATGATCAGCGTGAGCAGGAGCTGCTCTCCGTTGCGCAGCACCGCCCGAACCTCGGCGCCGGCCTGGGCGAGCACCATACGGGGCAGGGGGGCGGCCCCGGGTGAGGGCGTGAAATCGAGGGCGGCGGTCATCGCGGTTCTCCGTTCCCCGTCCCCGTACGGCAGGGGACGGCGGTCTTCCATGAAGCACTGGGGGCGGCGGTCACCGCAGTTCCCTTCCGGTGAGCTCAAGGAAGACGTCCTCCAGGGTGCGGCGCTCCACGCTGAGGTCGTCGGCGGTGACGCCCTCGGCGGCGCACCAGGCGGTGACGGTGCCGAGCAGCTCGGGGCCCAGGTGACCCTCGATGACGTAGTGGCCGCTCGGCGACTCCTTGGCCGTGCTGCCGGCGGGCAGCGCGGTGAGCAGCTCGTCGAGATCAAGGCCGGGCCGCGCGCGGAAGCGCAGTTGCCGTTCGGCGCCCGTGAGCGTCTGCGGGCTCCCCTCGGACACCACCGTGCCCCGGTCGATGATGACGACCTTGTCGGCGAGCTTCTCGGCCTCGTCCATGTGGTGGGTGGTCAGCACCGTCGACACGCCCCGGGCGCGCAGCTCGCCGACCACGTCCCAGCAGGCGTGCCTGGCCTGCGGGTCTAGCCCGGCGGTCGGCTCGTCGAGGAAGACCAGCTCCGGGCGGCCGATGACGGCGGCGGCGAGCGACAGCCGCTGCTGCTGCCCCCCGGACAGGCGGCGGTACGGCGTGCGGGCGTGCTCGGTCAGGCCGAGCCGTTCGAGGAGGGCGCCGGGGTCGAGGGGATGGGCGTGGAACCGGGACACCAGCCGCAGCCACTCGCCGGCCCGTACGGCCGGGGGCACGCCGCCGGACTGGAGCATCACGCCGATGCGCGGTTTCAGCTCGGCGGCCTGGCGTATCGGGTCGAGGCCGAGGACGCGGACCGTGCCGCCGTCGGCCTTCCTGAACCCCTCGCAGATCTCGACCGTGGAGGTCTTCCCGGCGCCGTTGGGGCCGAGGATCGCGGTGACCGCGCCTCGCTCGGCGTTGAGGGTCAGACCGTCGATCGCGACAGTGCGGCCGTATCGCTTGACCAGATCGGTGAGCGCGACGGCTGGGGAGTCCATGGTGACGAGTTTAGGGACCGCGTCGTGTGGTTCCTTCGGCGGACCACGGCCTCCGTGCCGCGTCGCGGTAAAGGTTGTGGGCTCCTCCCGCCAAGGCGTGTCGTCGGCCCCTTCCGGGCGTGTCGTCCCATGTGACGCTGGCCGTGTCCCGTGCCGCGACCGCGAGGCGGCGTTCGCGAGTACCGGAAGCACCCGTGAGCCACGTGAGCGGATGCGGTCGGGGAGGGGCGAGCGACGTGAGATCGGTCGGCAAGGAGGCCAGGCATGCCCACGCGTACCGGTTACAAGCCCGGCGTGCCCTGCTGGGTGGACCTTTCGAGCACCGACCTCAGTGCCTCTGTGGCCTTCTACGAGGGGCTGTTCGGATGGCGGGCCGAGTTCGATCCCCACCCTGACGCGGGGGGATACGGCAGGTTCACGCAGGCAGGGAAGCTCGTGGCGGGCATCGGGCCGACGTTCCGCGAGGGCGTTCCGCCGGTGTGGAACACCTACATAGCCACCGACGACGCCGAGTCCGTCGCGGAGAGGGTCAAGGAGGCGGGAGGGCGCGTCAGGATAGGTCCCGTCCAGGTCTTCGACGAGGGCTGGACGGCGGTTTTCCAGGATCCGGCCGGGGCCTCGTTCATGATCTGGCAGCCGGGCAGGCACTACGGCGCCCAGTTGGTCAACGAGCCGGTCGCGCACTGCTGGAACGAGCTCGACTGCCGTGACGTCGTGGGGGCCAAGGCGTTCTACCCGGCCGTCTTCGGCTGGGGCTCGCGCAGCGCCACCGACGCGGCGGGCCTGGAGTACACCGAGTGGCTGGCGGACGGAAGACCGGTCGCCGGCATGATGCCGATCGGCGACAGGTTCCCTCCCGAGGTCCAGGCGCAGTGGCTGGTCTTCTTCGCCGTCGCCGACTGCGACGTCATCGCCGCCCTCGCCGAGGATCACGGCGGCAGGATCCTCCAGCGCCCTCAGGACCTTCCGGCGGGACGCTATGCCATCCTCGCCGACCCCCAGGGCGCCGTCTTCGCCGCCATAACCCTCAAACCCGCCCACTAGCCCGTACATCGGGGCAGGTCACGGCCAAACCCTCTTCCGTGCTGCCCTCCGTACGCCGCGTGGCGTCGTCTGCACTAATGCCCAAAAATATTTTCGTGGGGAATTAAGTCGCCTTTAATCTGGTTCATGTCCCCTTGGCCCCCATGGGCTGTTCGAGGATCAGACGCCTGAAGGGGACCGCATGACCGTGACCATCCAGCAGGACGAGGCCGTCGCGGCCTCCGGTGACGGGAAGGCGGGTAAGGGGCGGCGACGGGGTCTGCTCCTGCTGATCCTCGGCGCGCTGTCGGCGATCGGTCCCCTGTCCATCGACATGTACCTGCCCGCGCTGCCCGCCATCCGGGGGGAGATGCTCACCGGGGCCGCCCAGGTCCAGCTCACGCTGACCGCGTGCCTGATCGGCGTCTCGGTGGGCCAGGTCATCGCCGGGCCGCTGAGCGACGTGCGCGGGCGGCGCGTGCCGCTGCTCGTGGGCGTCGCCGCCTACGCGCTGACCTCGCTGCTGTGCGCCTTCGCCCCCTCGGTGAACGCGCTGATCGCGCTGCGCCTGCTCCAGGGCATCGCGGGCGGCGCGGCGCTGGTGATCGTGCGTGCAGTCGTCCGCGACCTGTACGACGGTCCCGCCATCACCCGGATCTTCGCCACGCTGATGCTGGTCAGCGGCCTGGCCCCCATCGTGGCACCGGTCGCGGGCGCGCAGCTGCTGGTGGTGACCTCCTGGCGGGGCGTGTTCGTCTCCCTCAGCGTGGCCGGGCTGCTCCTCCTGCTCGCCGTGCTGCTGGGCGTACGGGAGACCCTCCCCGCCGAGCGCCGGGACGGCGGCGGCCTGCGGCACACCGTCTCGACCTTCGGCCACCTGATCCGCGACCGGTCGTTCATGGCCGGCGCCCTGGCCGCGGGGCTCGGCTTCGCCGGCATGTTCGCTTATGTCTCCGGCTCGCCGTTCGTGCTCCAGGAGATCTACGGGGTGACGCCCACCGGCTTCTCCCTGATCTTCGGCCTCAACGCGCTGGGCCTCACTTTGATGGCCCAGGTGGGCGGGCGGCTCGCCGGGCGGGTGCCCCCGGCGCGCCTGGTGGTCATCGGCCTGCTGGTGAGCCTCGCGGGCGCCGCCGGTCTGGTGGCGGGTGTGGCCACCGGCCTCGGGCTGGTCGCGGTGATCGTGTCGCTGTTCGTCCTGATGTGCGGCGTGGGCCTGTCGCTGCCGGGGTCGGGCGCGCTGGCGCTGGCCGGCCAGCCTCCGCAGGTCGCGGGCAGCGCCTCGGCGCTGCTCGGAGTGCTGCAGTTCTCGCTCGGGGCCGTCGCCGCTCCGCTGGTGGGTCTCGGCGGATCAGGTTCGGCGCTCCCCATGGCCCTGGTCATGGCCGGGCTGACCGGGGCGGCCCTGGTGGCCTTCCTGGTGCTCAGCCGCGGCAGGACCGTCCCCGCCGTCCGGAATATCCAGACCGCCCCGGTCGTCCCCGCGGTGGTGGGGGACGGGCTCCCCTCGGAGCTCCCCGGAGACTTGCAGGGCAAGCGGCCGGTGGACGTTTCCGCAGGTTAGGTAAGCCTTACCTGCGTGACATAGTCCATCCGGGCAACCTGGACATCAGGTTGTGTGTCGGGAAGGAATTACGGCACACTGATGTTGTGAAAAACGTGACCGGGATGACGCACGCCGAAAAGGGCGCAGAGCGCGGCACGCGCGCTCGCGTCGCTCGGCTGATCCTGGAGCACGGCCCGATCAACGCCGCCGCGCTGGGCGAGCGGCTCGGGCTGACGCCGGCGGCTGTGCGTCGTCATCTCGACGCGTTGCTCGCCGAAGGCATGATAGAGCCTCGTATGACACGGCCTCGCGGGCAGCGGGGGCGCGGGCGCCCCGCCAAGCTGTTCGTGATCACCGATGCGGGGCGCAGCGCTTTCGAGCACGCCTATGACGGCCTCGCGGGGAGCGCGCTGCGCTTCCTGGCGGAGCGCGTGGGCGAGGAGGCCGTGGCCGACTTCGCCAGATCCCAGATGAGCGGTCTGGTCGGAAGGCTCGAGCCGGTGATGCGTGAGGTGCCCCCCGACCAGAGGGTGCGCATGCTGGCCGAGGCCCTGACGGCGGACGGCTACGCCGCCTCGGCCACCCAGGCCAAGTCCGGTGGCGAGCAGCTGTGCCAGCATCATTGCCCGGTCGCGCACGTGGCGGCGGAGTTCCCGCAGCTGTGCGAGGCCGAGACCGAGGCGTTCGGAGAACTGCTCGGCACGCCTGTGCAGCGCCTGGCGACCATCGCCCACGGCGACGGGGTGTGCACGACCCATGTGAGTCCGCGCGCCCTCGCGTCACAGCGGAACGCGCCGGTGAACCCCCGGCGGAGCGCGAGCGTAGACACGTCAGACGGCTCCGACGTGACCATAAGCACTTCGCGAAAAGCGATTGAGAGCAAGGAGACCGGAAGGTGACTGTCACCGACCGCCCGGAGCTTGAAGGCCTCGGGAATTACAAGTTCGGCTGGGCCGACTCCGACGTGGCGGGCGCCACGGCGCGCCGAGGCCTGTCCGAGGACGTCGTGCGCAACATCTCGGCTCTGAAGAGTGAGCCCGAGTGGATGCTCGACCTTCGCCTGAAGGGCCTTCGGCTCTTCGGCAAGAAGCCCATGCCGAGCTGGGGATCCGACCTCTCCGGCATCGACTTCGATAAGATCAAGTACTTCGTCCGCTCCACCGAGAAGCAGGCGGCCACCTGGGACGAGCTCCCGGCGGACATCAAGAACACCTACGACAGGCTCGGCATCCCCGAGGCCGAGAAGCAGCGCCTGATCGCCGGCGTCGCCGCGCAGTACGAGTCCGAGGTCGTCTACCACAAGATCCGTGAGGACCTTGAGGAGAAGGGCGTGATCTTCCTCGACACCGACACCGCTCTCAAGGAGCACCCCGAGCTCTTCAAGGAGTACTTCGGTTCGGTCATCCCGGTGGGCGACAACAAGTTCGCCTCGCTCAACAGCGCGGTGTGGTCGGGTGGCTCGTTCATCTACGTGCCGCCGAACGTGCAGGTCGAGATCCCGCTCCAGGCCTACTTCCGGATCAACACCGAGAACATGGGCCAGTTCGAGCGAACGCTGATCATCGTCGACGAGGGCTCTTACGTCCACTACGTCGAGGGCTGCACGGCGCCGATCTACTCCTCCGACTCGCTGCACAGCGCGGTCGTGGAGATCATCGTGAAGAAGAACGCCCGCTGCCGTTACACGACCATCCAGAACTGGTCGAACAACGTCTACAACCTGGTCACCAAGCGCGCCGTGGCGTACGAGGGCGCGACCATGGAGTGGATCGACGGCAACATCGGCTCCAAGGTCACGATGAAGTACCCCGCCGTCTACCTCATGGGCGAGCACGCCAAGGGCGAGACGCTGAGCGTCGCGTTCGCCGGCGAGGGCCAGCACCAGGACGCGGGCGCCAAGATGGTGCACCTCGCGCCCAAGACCTCCTCGACGATCATCTCCAAGTCGGTCGCTCGTGGCGGCGGCCGCACCTCCTACCGCGGTCTCGTGCAGATCGAGGAGGGCGCGGCCGGCTCGGCGTCCACCGTCAAGTGCGACGCGCTGCTCATCGACCAGATCAGCCGCTCGGACACCTACCCCTACGTCGACGTCCGCGAGGACGACGTCTCCATGGGACACGAGGCCACGGTCTCGAAGGTCTCCGACGACCAGCTGTTCTACCTCATGAGCCGAGGGCTCAACGAGGACGAGGCCATGGCGATGATCGTGCGCGGCTTCGTCGAGCCGATCGCGCGTGAGCTGCCGATGGAGTACGCCCTGGAGCTCAACCGCCTGATCGAGCTGCAGATGGAAGGAGCGGTGGGCTGACCATGGGCCTCGACTCCAAGCCTCTCTCCACTTTGCACGGGAAGTCCTCGTACGACCTGGAGGACTTCCCCGTCCCGACGGGCCGCGAGGAGATGTGGCGGTTCACGCCGCTCTCCCGCCTGCGCGGGCTGCACGACGGCACGGCGCCGGTCTCCGGCAACGTCGTGGTCCACGTGGAGGCCGCGCCGGAGGTCTCTGTCGAGACCGTCGGCCGTGACGACGCCCGCATCGGCAAGGCCTACGTGCCGACCGACCGGGTGAGCGTCCAGGCCTTCACGTCGTTCGAGAAAGCGACCGTGATCACGGTGCCGAAGGAGGCCGTGACCTCCAAGGCGACCGTGATCAGCCTTCGTGGCGAGGGCGGCGGCGCCGCCTACGGCCACATCGTGATCGTCGTCGAGCCGCTCGCCGAGGCGGTGATCGTGCTCGACCACCAGGGCAGCGCGGTCTACGCCGACAACGTCGAGTTCGTCGTCGGCGACGGCGCGACCCTCAAGATCGTCAGCCTGCAGGACTGGGCGCCCGACGCGGTGCACGTCTCGCAGCACCACGCCCACCTCGGCAGGGACGCGACGTTCAGGAGCTTCGTCGTCACCATGGGCGGCGACCTCGTACGCCTGTCGCCGTCGGTGGCCTACACCGGGCGCGGCGGCGACGCCGAACTGAACGGCCTGTACTTCGTGGACGCCGGCCAGCACATCGAGCACCGCCTGCTGGTCGACCACAGCGTCCCCGACTGCCGGAGCAACGTCGACTACCGTGGCGCGCTCCAGGGCGACGAGGCGCACGCCGTGTGGATCGGCGACGTGATCATTCGCGTCGAGGCCACCGGCACCGACACCTACGAGCTCAACCGCAACCTCATCCTCACCGACGGCGCCCGCGCCGACTCGGTGCCGAACCTCGAGATCCTCACCGGAGAGGTCGCGGGGGCGGGCCACGCCTCGGCGTCGGGCCGCATGGACGACGAGCACATCTTCTATCTCCAGGCGCGGGGCATCCCGTACGACGAGGCACGCCGCCTGGTCATCAGCGGATACTTCGCCCAGCTGATCGAGAAGATCGAGGTCGAGGAGATCCGCGAGCGCGTGCTCGCCGCCGTGGAGGCGGAGCTCGCGCGATGACTTTCGTGAAGGTCTGCTCCCTGTCCGACATCCCCGACGGCGGCGTCGTCGGCGTCGAGGTGGAGGGCAAGCCCGTCGCGCTGGTCCGCAAGGACGGCGAGGTCTTCGCCCTGCACGACGTGTGCTCGCACGCCGAGGTGAGGCTGAGCGAGGGCGAGGTGTACGACGACACGCTGGAGTGCTGGCTGCACGGCTCGTGCTTCGACATCCGCTCCGGCAAGCCCACCGGCCCGCCCGCGACGCGGCCGGTCCCTGTCTACCGAGTGAAGCTGGAGGGCGACGACGTGCTCGTCTCGCTCGACGGCGCTGACAATGACGAAAATGGGGAGTCTTAAGTGTCCACCCTGGAAATTCGTGACCTGCATGTCGCCGTGGAGGACAAGGAGATCCTGCGCGGAGTCAACCTGACCGTCCGCTCGGGGGAGACCCATGCCCTCATGGGCCCGAACGGCTCCGGCAAGTCGACGCTCGCCTACGCGATCGCCGGTCACCCGAAGTACACCATCACCTCAGGCGCGGTGACCCTCGACGGCGAGGACGTGCTGTCCATGACGGTCGACGAGCGCGCCCGCGCGGGCCTGTTCCTGGCCATGCAGTACCCCGTCGAGGTGCCCGGCGTCTCGGTGTCCAACTTCCTGCGCAGCGCCGTGACGGCCGTGCGCGGTGAGGCGCCGAAGCTGCGCGTCTTCACCAAGGAGCTGAAGGCCGGCATGGACGCCCTGTCCATCGACAGCGCCTTCGCCCAGCGCAACCTCAACGAGGGCTTCTCCGGCGGCGAGAAGAAGCGCCACGAGATCCTCCAGCTGGAGCTGCTCAAGCCGAAGATCGCCATTCTCGACGAGACCGACTCGGGTCTCGACGTCGACGCCCTGCGCGTCGTCTCCGAGGGGGTCAACCGCTTCGGCGCGGCCGGCGACACCGGCGTGCTGCTGATCACGCACTACACCCGCATCCTGCGCTACGTGAAGCCGGACTACGTCCACGTCTTCTCGGCCGGGCGGATCGTCGAAGAGGGCGGGCCCGAGCTCGCCGACAAGCTCGAGGCCGAAGGCTACGAGCACTACACGAAGGCGAATGCATGACCGACAGCATGTTCGATGTGGAGAGGATCAGGAAGGACTTCCCGATCCTCTCCCGCGAGCTGCCCGGCGGACGGCCGCTGGTCTATCTTGACTCGGGTAACTCATCGCAGAAGCCCGCGCAGGTCATCAACACCATGCGTGACCACCTGGAGCAGCACTACAGCAACGTCGGCAGGGCCCTGCACGTGCTGGGCAGCGAGTCGACCGAGGCGTACGAGGGCGCGCGCGACAAGGTGGCCGCCTTCATCGGCGCGCCGGCCCGCGACGAGGTCATCTTCACCAAGAACGCCTCAGAGGCGCTCAACCTTGTGGCGTACTCCTTCGGCAACCCGGCCAACACCGACGAGCGGTTCAAGCTCGGCCCCGGCGACGAGATCGTCATCTCCGAGATGGAGCACCACTCCAACATCGTGCCGTGGCAGCTGCTGGCGCAGCGCACGGGCGCGGCGCTGCGCTGGTTCCCCGTCACCGACGAGGGCCGTCTCGACCTCTCCGGGCTCAACGACCTGGTCAACGAGCGTACGAAGATCGTTTCGATCGTCCACCAGTCCAACGTCCTCGGCACGGTCAACCCCGTCGCCGACGTCCTCGCGCGGGCTCGCGAGGTGGGCGCGCTGATGATGCTGGACGCCTCGCAGTCGGTGCCCCACCGGGCCGTCGACGTCGCGGCGCTCGGGGTCGACTTCGTGGCGTTCACCGGGCACAAGATGGCCGGCCCGTCCGGCATCGGCGTCCTTTGGGGCCGGCACGAGCTGCTCGACGCCATGCCGCCGTTCCTCGGCGGGGGCGAGATGATCGAGGCGGTCTGGATGGACCACTCGACGTTCGCGCCCGTGCCGCACAAGTTCGAGGCAGGCACGCCGCCGATCGTCGAGGCGATAGGGCTCGGCGCCGCCGTCGACTACCTCACGGGCATCGGCATGGACGAGATCCAGCGCCACGAGCACGAGCTCACCGAGTACGGGCTGGAGGCTCTGGGCGGCTTCCCGGGGCTGCGCGTCATCGGCCCCACGACGTCCGAGGAGCGCGGTGGGACTCTTTCGTTCACGATCCCCGGCATACACCCCCATGATGTGGGGCAGATCCTCGACGACCAGTTCGGCGTCGCCGTGCGGGTCGGGCACCACTGCGCACGCCCACTGCACCTGCGCTTCGGAATACCGGCGACCACGCGGGCGTCTTTCTACTTGTACAACACCACGGACGAGATCGACGCGCTGGTCCGAGGCCTCCACCACGTCCAGAAGGTGTTCGGGTAACACATGATCGCCGAGTCGCTGTACCAGGAGCTGATCCTGGAACACTACAAGCACCCGCAGGGCCGTGGCCTGCGTGAGCCGTACGACGCCGAGGTCCACCACGTGAACCCCACGTGCGGTGACGAGGTCACGATGCGGGTGAAACTGGGCGATGGCGGTAAGGTCGAGGACGTCTCCTACGATGGCCAAGGCTGTTCGATCAGCCAGGCCGCCGCGTCGGTGCTTCACGAGCTGACCACAGGCTCGACCGTCGAGGACTCCCTCGCGGTCGTTGACGAGTTCACCCGGCTCATGCAGGGCCGCGGCCAGGTGGAGGCCGATGAGGACGTGCTGGGGGACGCTGTGGCGTTCGCCGGTGTGGCCAAGTATCCGGCCAGGGTCAAGTGCGCCCTGCTGGCGTGGATGGCCTACAAGGACGCGGTGGTGAGGAGCTCAGCGTGAGCGAGCGTGGCGAGCCGGTCGACGATCACAGAGTCGGCGAAGACGGAAGCCGGCGGACGGCCGGAGTGGCGAGACGCGAGGAGGCGGCGTGAGCAAGCCTGTGGAGACCCCCACCGGGTTCGATGGTGATACGACGCTGGAAGAGGTCCTTGAAGCCCTCAAGGACGTCGTCGACCCGGAGCTGGGAATCAACGTGGTTGACCTCGGCTTGGTGTATGGTGTGAATCTTGACGCCGGAGATTCTGGCGCGGCGCCGGTCGCGACCCTCGACATGACGCTGACCAGTGCGGCCTGCCCGCTGACCGATGTCATCGAGGAGCAGGCGCATTCCGCTCTGGAGGGCATGGTCTCCGACGTAAAGATCAATTGGGTTTGGCTTCCCCCGTGGGGGCCTGACAAGATCACTGATGAGGGGCGCGAGCAGCTTCGCATGCTCGGCTTCAACGTCTGATCATCGATCGTCCCGGTCAACGCCGGGACGATGTTCCACTCGCCGGGTTCTGCGCGTGACGTTCAACGGGCGTCTCTCCCGGCCCTTGCTCGACAGTGGTACGGCCACGTCCGACGCTTGAACGCCAGACGGCGGCCGCACCTGCTTGATCACGGCCCGACCAGGTTGGGTTAGACTCCTTGTCGCCCATGATGAGTGGTGCTCGCGTGTCGCGATGAAACGCACCACTCGGCGTCCCCCCGGACGCCCATGTGTTCGAGTACGGCGCATGCCGTACGCCCCGGCTCGTCCTTTCGCAGAAGTGACGTGCCATGTCTCTTCGATCGAAAGGCACGACAAATCGTGACCAGCATTAACGCCGCCATGCCCGCCGACGCCCTTACCGGCGCCGGGCACGACGAGGCGGCGCCGACCGCGCTGCCGGACCAGGCGGTGTCCGGCAAGACGGGCCCCGTGACCACGGTTCCCGCCGGCTCCGCCGAGGCGACCATGGGTGAGATCCCCGCCGGCCCGTCGGAGTTCACTCTTCTGGGCCTTCCCAAGCCCCTGGTGACGGGCCTCGCCCGCCAGGGCATCGCCGCCCCCTTCCCCATCCAGCGGGCCACCATCCCCGACATCCTGTCGGGCCGCCACGTGCTCGGCCGGGGCCAGACCGGCTCGGGCAAGACCCTGGCGTTCGGCCTGCCGACCATGACGCTCGTCGCCGGCACCAAGGCGGCCCCGCGCCGTCCGCTCGCCGTCGTCCTGGTCCCCACCCGCGAGCTCGCCATGCAGGTGACCGACGCCCTCGAGCCCCTCGGCCGTGGCCTGTACCTGCGTATGAAGACCGTCGTGGGCGGCATGTCCATGGGCAGGCAGATCGAGGCCCTGCGCCGCGGCGTCGAGATCGTCGTGGCCACCCCTGGGCGGCTCACCGACCTCATCCAGCAGGGCGAGTGCTCGCTGGAGGACGTGCGGGTGACCGTGATCGACGAGGCCGACCACATGTGCGACCTCGGCTTCTTCCCCGTGGTCAGCGCGCTGCTCGAGCAGACCCCGTCCGACAGCCAGCGCCTGCTGTTCTCCGCGACCCTCGACGGCGACGTCGACAAGCTCGTCCGCCGCTTCCTCAAGGACCCGGTGACGCACTCGCTGGAGCCGGCCACCTCCTCGGTCATCACGATGGAGCACCACGTGCTCCAGGTGACCCGCGACGACAAGTTCGCCATCACCGCCGAGATCGCCAACCGCGAGGGCCGCACGATCATGTTCGTGCGCACCCAGCACGGTGTCGACCGCCTGGTGAAGCAGCTGGCCCGGGTCGGCGTCCGCGCCGGCGGCCTGCACGGCGGCAAGCGGCAGAACCAGCGCACCCGCATCCTGGCGGAGTTCCGCGAGGGCACCATCGGCGTGCTGGTCTGCACCGACGTCGCCGCCCGCGGCATCCACGTGGACGACGTCAGCCTGGTGCTGCACGTCGACCCGCCCATGGACCACAAGAGCTACCTGCACCGGGGCGGCCGCACGGCCCGCGCCGGGGAGCGCGGCACGGTCATGACCCTCGTGCTGCCGAACGAGCGCCGCTCCACCGAGTCGATGACCCGCAGGGCTGGCGTCGAGCCGTTCCGCCTCAAGGCCACGCCGGGCCACCCGCGCCTGGCCGAGGTCGCCGGCGCCCAGCAGCCGAGCGGCGTGGAGATCCCCGTGTGGGAGCCCTCCGCCCCGGCCGCGAAGCGCCCCCGCCGCGAGGGCGGCGGGCACGGCGGCGGCGACCGCCGCCCGCGCCGCTTCCACGACCGTCCCCGCGAGGACGGCGAGCGTCGTGACGGCGGCCTGCAGGGCCAGCGTCCGGCCGAGGGCTACCGCTCCGGAACGCGCGGTGGCGAGCCCCGCGGCGACGGCCGTCCCGAGCGTCGTCCGGAGAACCGCGGCGAGTTCCGCGGCGCGCCGGGCACGCGCGGCTCGGGCTTCCGCGGCGGGCGCTCGGGCACGGGCTCGCCCGACCGCTCCGGCGGGCGCGGCTACGGTCGCTGACCTCCCATACGGTCGCGGCTAGGGCCGCCGACCTTCTGGACGGTCGCCTGAGACCGGCTGATCTGTGACAAGGGCCCAGGACGGCATATCGCCGGCCTGGGCCTTCGTCATGTGATCATGTTGTCAGCACAAGCGATGATCTAGGCCGGTGGGGGAGCGGTGCTGCCGCGCGGGGTCAGGCGGGCCGCCTGGTCCTCGAACCCCGCCACCAGGCCGCCCTCGATCAGTGACAGCAGCCGCTGGGCGGCGTGCGCCCCATACGCCGGGATGTCGCGGGTCAGGGCGGTCAGCGGCGGGCGGACCACCTGCGACAGCGGCGAGTCGTCCCAGGCGACGATCGACAGGTCGCCGGGCACGTCGAGCCGCATCTCCTGGGCGACCGACAGCCCTGCCACCGCCATGATGTCGTTGTCGTAGACCACGGCGGTGGGCCGGGAGGCCGAGCTGAGCAGCCTCCTGGTCGCCCTGGCCCCCTCCTCGCCGGTGTAGTCGGTGTGCACGGTGACGGACTCAGGGAGGCCGAGGTCGGCGCAGACCGCGCTGAAGGCCTGGTCGCGGAGCACGGTGTGCACGAGCTTCGGCAGGCCGGCCACCCGGGCGATGCGGCGGTGGCCGAGCGCCGTGAGGTACTGGACGGTCTCGCGGACGGCCGCGCCGTCGTCGGACCAGACGGGCACCAGCGACCCCGACTCAGAGGGGTGGCCGAGCACCACCACCGGCATGCCGAGCGTCTCCATCTCGCTCACGCGCGGGTCGGAGAAGTGCAGGTCGACCAGGATCCCGCCGTCGACACGGCCCTCGCCCCACCAGCGGCGGTAGACCGACATCTCCTCCTCGTGGTCGGCGACCACCTGGATCATCAGGGCGTACGACCGGGCGGAGAGCTCGCCCTCGATGCCGCTGATCAGCTCCATGAAGAACGGCTCGACGCCGAGGAAGCGGGCGGGGCGGCACAGGGCGAGGCCCACGGTGTCGGCCCTGGCGCCGTTCAGCGCCCGGGCGGCGCTGTTGGGCCGCCAGCCGATCTCCTCGGCGATGGCCAGGATGCGGGCGCGCGTGGACGCCGAGACCCCGGGCTGGCCGTTCAGGGCGTACGAGACCGCGCCCTTGGAGACGCCCGCCTGCCTGGCGATGTCAGCGATCGTCGGTCGTTTCACAGGGCCCCCTCGCTGAACCGGTCTAGACCAAGCGCGACTGTCCGTACCTTACTATGCCGCCGTGCCGGAGTAATTCCTCAAGCCGCCCCGCGCAGCCAGGGCAGGGCCGCGCACGGAGCTGAACCGACGCAGGACGCTGAGTCAAGGATCGGGCACGACGTCAACGCCCCGTTGACACCTTTGACATACCAGCCATAGTTTCACGTTACTTATCCGGTTCAGCGCCTCTCCGCGGGAGGGTCAAGTGTGAACGACAGACCGGCGGTCGCGGCGGCCACCAATTCCAGAAAGCACCTCAGCATCGCGCTGTCCGGCCCCAAGGGCTGACCCCGAAGGAGAAACACGTGAGCATGTACCGTCCGCTGCACGACGGCTGGGCCCTGACCGCCGTATCGGACGAGGTGGACATCGCCGGCATCCCGGCCACCGTCCCCGGCTGCGTGCACACCGACCTGCTCGCCGCCGGGCTCATCGACGATCCCTACCTGGACGACAACGAGAACCGGCTCACCTGGATCGGCCGCACCACCTGGGCGTACGAGACGTCCTTCATCTGGCACGCGGACGAGGGCGACCCGGGCGGCGAGAACGGACGGATCGACCTGGTCTGCGATGGTCTGGACACCGTGGCGACCGTGGTCCTCAACGGCACCGAGGTGGCGGCCACGGCCAACATGCACCGGTTCTACCGCTTCCCCGTGCGTGACTTGCTGCGCGAGGGCGGCAACACGCTCCAGGTGCGGTTCGGCTCGCCGTACGACTACACCGCGCGGCTGCGGGAGGAGATCGGCGACCTGCCCGGCGCCTACGACGAGCCCTACCAGTTCATCCGCAAGATGGCCTGCAACTTCGGCTGGGACTGGGGGCCGACCCTGGTCACCTCGGGCATCTGGCGGCCGATCGGCCTGCACGCCTGGAGCGGCGCCCGCCTGTCCGCCGTGCGCCCGCTGGTGACACTCGACGGCCGCGACGGCCGCGTGCGGGCGCACGTCACGGTGGAGCGCTCGGCCGAGGTTCCCCTTGTCGTGACCGCGTCGGTGGCGGGCACGGCCGCCGAGGTGCGGCTCGCGCCGGGCGAGCGCGAAGCCGTACTGGAGCTGACCGTGCCGGAGCCGCACCTGTGGTGGCCCCGCGGGTACGGCGGGCAGCCGCTGTACCCGCTGACCGTGCGCCTGAGCGAGGCCCCTGGCGACGCCGAGGTTCTGGACGAGTGGACCAGGGACATCGGCTTCCGGTCGGTCCGGCTCGACCGCGAGGACGACGCCTTCACGATCGTCGTCAACGACGCGCCCGTGTTCGTCAGGGGCGCGAACTGGATCCCCGACGACTGCTTCCCCACGCGGATCACCCCTGAGCGCCTCGCCCGGCGGCTCGGGCAGGCATGCGACGCCAACCTCAACCTGCTGCGGATCTGGGGCGGCGGCCTCTACGAGAGCACGGACTTCTACGACCTGTGCGACCGGCTCGGCCTGCTGGTCGGGCAGGACTTTCCCTTCGCCTGCGCGGCCTACCCCGAGGAGGAGCCGTTCGCCTCCGAGGTCGAGGCCGAGGCGCGTGACGCGATCGTGCGCCTCGCGCCCCACCCGAGCCTGGTGCTGTGGAACGGCAACAACGAGAACATCGAGGGCTTCTCCGACTGGGGCTGGCGCGACAAGCTCGACGGCCGGACGTGGGGCGCCGGGTACTACTACGACCTGCTGCCCCGGGTGGTCGCCGAGCTGGACCCGACCCGGCCCTACTGGGCGGGCAGCCCGTACTCCGGCGAGCCTGACCTGCCCCCCAACGACCCCGCCCGTGGCACCGTCCACATCTGGGACGTGTGGAACCGTGAGGACTACCTGCGCTACGGGGCGTACAAGCCGCGGTTCGTCGCGGAGTTCGGCTTCCAGGGGCCGCCCGCCTACGCCACGCTGCGCCGCGCGCTCGGCGACGAGCCGCTGACCCCGGACTCTCCCGGCGTGCTGCACCACCAGAAGGCCATCGACGGCAACGCCAAGCTGCTGCGCGGCCTCGGCGACCACCTGCCCGTCCCGGCGACGTTCGACGACTGGCACTACCTGACGCAGCTCAACCAGGCCCGCGCCATGGCCTTCGGCATCGAGCGCTTCCGCTCGCTCGCACCGTACTGCATGGGCACGATCGTCTGGCAGCTCAACGACTGCTGGCCGGGGGTCTCGTGGGCGGCGGTCGACGGCGACGCGCGCCGCAAACCCCTGTGGTACGCGCTGCGCCGCGTCTACGCCGACCGGCTGCTGACCATCCAGGACTCCTCGGTGGTCGTGGTCAACGACGGCGCGGAGGAGCGGGCGGGCGAGCTGTCGGTGGTCGTGGTCAACGACGGCGCGGAGGAGTGGACGGGGGAGCTGTCGGTGGTCAGGAGCGACCTGACCGGGAAGCCGCTGGCCGAGGAGGCGTTCCCGGTGACCGTCCCCGCGCGCGGCACCCTGCCCGTACCACTGCCCGAGGCGCTCACGACCGCCGCCGACCCCGCCAAGGAGGTGCTGACGGCCCGGCTCGGCGACCAGAGCGCCCTGCGGTTCTTCGCCGAGGACCCGGAGGTGGCCTTCCCCGAGGCGGAGTTCGACGTGGCGACCGAGCCGGTGCCCGGCGGGGTGCGGGTGACCGTGACCGCGCGGACGCTGGTGCGGGAGCTGGCGCTGTTCCCCGACCGGCTCGACCCGGCCGCCGAGGTCGACGACATGCTGGTCACGCTGCTCCCGGGGTCCGCCGCCACGTTCGTCGTACGGTCCCCCGGGGAGCTGGACCCGGCCGCGCTGACCTCCTACCCGGTGCTGCGCTGCGTCAACGAGGCCCCGAGGCGAGAGACGCGGTGAACGGCATCCACCCCTGCAGCGCCCCATCTGCTCCGACATGACCCGCTGAACCGATTAAGCAAGGCGTTTCACGATCTCCCGGATCCCACCGGATCTCCTGGTCACGGGGGATTCTCCTTCGGCAAGGGGTGGCCGGGCTCGCCGCAGGCGTGCGGCGAGCCAGGCCCGAGGGGTTACTTTTTGGGCATCAGCACGGTGTCGATGATGTAGACGGTGGCGTTGCGGGTATGCACGTTGCCGCACACCACGCCGGCGTCGCCCACCGTGTAGTCCTCGCCGGAACCGGTGGTGGTGACCTTGCCGCCCTGCAGGGTGGTGAACGAGCCGCTCTCCAGGTCGGCGGGGGTTTTGCGGCCCTGGACGACGTGGTAGGTGAGGATGTCGGTGAGCGTCTTCTTGTCGGCCAGCACCTTGTCCAGCGTCTTTTTGTCGATCTTGGCGAAGGCGTCGTTGGTCGGTGCGAACACGGTGATGCCGTCGGCGGAGTTGAGTGTGTCGGCCAGGCCGGCCTTCTTGACGGCGGTGACCAGGGTGGACAGGACCGGGTTGTTGGAGGCGGCGGTGGCGACCGGGTCGTCGGCCATGCCGGTGAAGCTACCTTCGCCGGAGGCGGGCACCGCGGAGCAGGCCGTACCGAACGGCCCGTCGGTGGCGGACTCGGTGGCCATCGGCGCGCTACTGCTGGGGGCTGGGGCGGTACTGCTGCTGGATGGGGCCGCGCCCGTGTCGGCGCTGGTGTTGCCATTGCCGCCACACGCGGTCAGGCACACGGCCAGGGCCAGCAGGGGCACAGCGGCGGTAAGACGCTTGTTCATGGTCATCTCTTTTGTTGGTTCCTTGTCTGTGTGCGGACAGGTGAAGGGATAAGCGGGTCAGGTGCCGGCCGCCCGGTGTCCGAGGCGATGGAGGCGGTCCGGGCCGCCATGGGTTGCGCCGCGGCCGGCGCGGCCACTGCCCCTGCGGCGGCCGTGGCGTGCGGAGTGGAGGTGAGCGCGCCGGTGCCGGTCATCGAGACGACCACTGCCAGGATGGGCAGCCCGGCGGCAACATGACGGATGTTCATGATGGTGATTCCTTTGCTGGTGAGGTGAATGGGGGAGTTCAGGTGACGGTCACCAGGACCGTGTGCCAGCCGGTGGCGCCGTCCGGGATCGGCGGCACCCGTTCGGCGGGCTGGGTATGACCGGTGGCGTCGGTGGCGCGGACCTCCAGACGGTGCTGTCCGGGAATGGCCTGCCAGGTCGTGCGCCATTGCCGCCAGGTGTCGGGCCCGGCGGAGGCGGCCAGGTCGGCCTGGCGCCAGGGGCCGCCGTCGACGCGGACCTCCACGGCCGCGACGCCGCGGTGCTGCGCCCACGCGGTCCCGGCGACAGTGACGGGGCCCGCGGGTATCTCGGCGAAGGGTTTGGGCACCTCGATGCGGGAGGCGGTCTTGATCGGCGCTTGTTCGGCCCAGCCTCGCTCGGTCCAGTAGGCGCGCTCGTCGGCGAAGCGGGTGAGCTTGAGTTCGGTGACCCATTTGGTGGCCGAGACGTAGCCGTACAGACCCGGCACGATCATCCGCGCAGGGAAACCGTGGGCGGGCGGCAGCGGCCGGCCGTTCATCGCGATGGCCAGCAGCGCGTCACGCCCGTCGAGCACCGGCTCCAGGGCGGTGGAGGCGGTCCAGCCGTCCGCGGAGCGGGACAGGATCTGATCGGCTCCGGCCTGGATGCCGGCCTCGCGCAGCAGGGCTGCCAGGTTCACGCCGAGCCAGCGGGCGTGCCCGGCATAAGGGCCGCCGACTTCGTTGGACACGCAGGTCAGGGTGATGTCGCGCTCGGTCAGTGGCCGGGCCAGCAGGTCGGCGAAGGTGAGTTCGACCGGGCGGTCGACCAGGCCGTGCACTCGAAGCGTCCACTCCTGGTGCGGCACGCGCGGGACGATCAGTGCGGTGTCGACCCGGTAGAAGGCGTCGTTGGGCGTGGTGAACGGGCCGAGCCCTGGCACGTCCAGTACCACCCCCGCGGGAAGCGGTCTGGCGGGGTCGGCGGGGCGGGGCAGCACCAGGGCGCGGCCGTCGGCGGACGCCTGGCGCGCCAAGGTGATCACCTGGCCCGCGCCGCCGCTCAGGACGGCCACACCCAGCATCGCGGCCCCTCGCGTGAGCAGTGATCGCCGATCGGCCCCTCCTCCCACAGGTGCCGGCGGCTGGGCGGTGACGCCGTGGCGCGCGAGATCGCCCAGCGTGATGCGGCCACCAGACCTGGGCCGCAATTGGCGACGGGCGTACAGCAGGGCGAACGTCCCGCACGCCGCCCCCACCGCGGCGGGCAGGACATCCACCGGGTAGGCGCCCGGCCGTGACAGCGCCGCGGCCCCGGCGACCGCCGCGAGCGCTACAAGGACCGCGATGGCCAGGAGCGGCCGCCGGGGCGCAGCAGTTCCGATGGCCGCGGACGCGACCGCGATCACGGCTGCCAGCGCCAAGAGCAGGACCAGCTTGTCCTGGGCTCCGAAGGTGCGGATGGCGAGGTCCTTCAGCCACGCCGGGCTCAGATCGATGAACACCGACCCCAGCGCCAGCAGCGGGCCGGCCTCGGGCCGTCCCATCAGCGCGGCGGCCAGCTCCGCCACCCCCAGCGCCAGCGCCGCAGCCACCACGCCGAGGGCCGCCGACACGAGCGTCGATACGGGGGCCACCACGATGCGGGCCGGTTTCTCAGCAGTCACATCAGGGCTTCGGAGCCACCGCTGAAACGGATGGGTGCCACTTTCCCCGACAGCGGGAAGGTCAGGCGGCGGGCACGTTCACCAGCAGCAACGGCGCAGTGGTCGGCTGCTGTGAACCACCGGTCGGCTCCACTGTCACCCCTACCTGACCCACATCGGCTTCGACGGTGCTCAGCACCGGCACGGTACCTCCGGAGCCGCTGGAGGCGAGCAGGCCGACAGACGTGATACGCCCGGGCGCGAGCCGCCACAGCTGGTAGACGCGGCCCGCGGGCGGATCACCCAGCCCGGCCGCCCAGAACACCATCGCGCCCCGCGAGTGTGACACCACCACCGTGCCACGCCCACCCCGCTCTGCCTCAGCGGCCGGGGCGGTCACCGTCCGCGCGTCAACCGCCGTCAGCACCGCGGCGATCTGCTGCTCGGCACGTCGGGCCTGCTCCAGCTCGTGACTTGCCTGGAAGGTCGTCACGCCAAGCCCAGCCACCACGGCCAACGCCGCCGCCGCGCCCACGCCTGCCAGCCAGGGCCGCCACCTGACCATCCACACCCGCCTGGCACGAGACGCCGGTGCGACCGCTGGTGGCAGCTGACGCACCTGCTCGATCTCGGCTAGCACCCGCACCCGCAGGCCGGGCGGCGGCTCGGCCACCACGGCCACACCGAGCCACGCGGCCGTCTCGGTCAGCGTAGCGATTTCTTGCGCGCACTCGGCACACGCAGCCAGATGCTGCTCGAAACGACGCCGCTCGCCCTCATCGTCGATGGCATCCAGCGCATAGGCTCCCGCCAGGGTGTGCGGGTCGAACCCGCCCTCTCTTGCCCTCATCGGTCCACCCCCAGGCAATCGCGCAGCCGGATCAGCCCATCGCGCATCCGTGTCTTGACCGTCCCCAACGGCGCCTTGACCAGCTCGGCGACCTCCCGGTAGGAGTAGCCGCCGTAGTAAGCGAAGGTGACCGACTCGCGCTGCAGCTCCGTCAGGTTCTCCAGGCAGCGGCGCAGCCGCTCGCCTTCCAGCCGACCCACCACCAGCTCCGACACCTCATCGAAGGAGCGATGCGGCTCCAGCCGCGCGGCCCGCTCCTCCCGGTCCGTGCCCGCCTGCGCCGAACGCACCCGATCGATCGCCCGCCGGTGCGCGATGGTCAGCACCCACGCCATCACCGACCCCTTGCCCGGCTCGTAACGGGAGGCGCTGCGCCACACCTCGACCAGCACCTCCTGAGTCACCTCCTCGGTGTGCGCCCGATCCCGCAGCACCCGCAGCACCAGCCCGTACACCCGTGGCGCCAGCGCCTCATACAGCCGCTCGAACGCCCCGCGATCACCCTTGCCGACCGCCTCCAGCGACTCCTCCAATCCCGGCGGGGAACCGCGGTCCTCACCAACCGGCAACTGGTCACACGCTCCCATGCAGATCCTCCTGCCCCGGCCGGCACAGCACCCGCCACAAGAGCTTCGGAGCCATCCGCGTACCGGATGGGTTGGTATACACCCCCGCTGACCGTTGTGCGACGGCCCAGCCGCGACGACTGCCAAGTCACTTCAGGAAAAGGCCCTTCCGTGAAGTGAAGTAAATGGCGGCATGATCTCACAGACGCCCAGCTCGGCCGTTTCGGCGGAAGGGCAGGATCGCCGCAGAATCACTTGACGAAAGGTTGTTGGGCTGTCCGGGGAGCTCGACCCGGTCAACGACGATCTTGGGGTGTGGATCGAGCGCTACCTCGATCTCGCGGTGCGCGGAGTGCGCTCGGCGGAGGTGGCCGCGAAGATCAGCCGGCATCTGGCGCGGCTGCGCGCCTGGATCACCGCCGGGTTCGGGCACGAGCGCGTCTCGGCGGTCACCGCACGCGAGATGGCAGGCTGGCGCGATCAGCGCTCAAGCAAGGCCGACTTTCGACAAGATCAAGACGGTTCGCGCGAACGCCATGTCATGGGAGGGGGCGACGGCGTCCCGGTACGGTGCGACGCCGCCGCCAACCCTCCGTCCCACCTCTTGCTTCACCTATCGAAATTCGATAGATTTCCATCGCAAATCGATGAAGGGGTGGGTCATGGGAAAGCTGGCAGTGCGTGCGCTTCGCGCCGTGCTCGTGGTGGTGCTCGCCGGCACCGTGTTCGTACAGGCAGGGATGGTGTGGGCGTTGGCCACCGACCCGGAGGACGGGTCGCTCCCGCTGACCCCGCTGCGCGTGATCACGATCCTGGGCATGGTGTCGGGCCAGGTCGCCCTGGTCAGCGTATGGCGGCTGGTGACGATGGTGCGACGCGGAACCGTGTTCTCCCACGCCGCCTTCCGGTACGTGGACGCCGTGATCGGCGCGATCGTGGCGGCTGCCCTCCTGTGGTTCGCGGTCACGGCCCTCAATGCGCCGGGCCAGCGGGCCGACCCGGGCGTCACCGTCATCATGGGCGGGGTTGGCCTGGCCATCCTGGGGGTCGCGCTCATCGTGCTCGTGCTGCGGATGCTGCTCGCCCAGGCCGTCGCGCGCGACGTCGAAGCGGCGCAGATGCAGGCCGAACTGGACGAGGTGATCTGATGCCGATCGTCGTCGACATCGACGTGATGCTAGCCAGACGGAAGATGTCCGTGGGCGACCTCGCGGACCGCGTAGGGATCACGCCCGCCAACCTGGCGGTACTCAAAAACGGCCGCGCCAAGGCGGTGCGCTTCGCGACGCTCGCCGCGCTCTGCGAGGTGCTCAAGTGCCAGCCGGGCGACCTGCTGCGCTGGGAGGCCGAGGACGCCGCGGGCGGATGACGTGCCCCAGAGCGGGCGTGAAAACGCCTGGCCCACCGGCCCGTGACACGGCCCGTCGACCGCATCGACGTGGATCGCCGATTTCTCGCAGCACCGTCCCGACCCCGTTGGATAGATTCCGGTTGACTTGCACCGCACCGTCTTGGTCGACGACCGCGACCTGCGAACGTGACCTCTCCACCGAAATCCCCCGTCCTTCCAGCGTGGAAGGGCGGGATTTGTCGCTGGGCGGGCAGCCAGGGCTTCGCCGTAGTCGCTTTACACCCGATTCGTGACGATCCGTCAGGTCGACGGGTTCTGGGAACGTGACAGGTACGGGCTTTCACGATCACGAGTTTCTCGCCGCCCCGTAGTCCGACTGGAAGACCGTGCCTGCCGACGCCTGCCCTTGCCCATCGTCTCGGCCATGACGTGGTCGGCATACGGGTGGGCCCAGCCGCCGTGCGGGAAGCCTCCCCGCGCGTCCTCGTCGGCCCCGCCCGGTGCCTGCATGACCCCGTCGAGCGTCACGTTCTCAACCACAATGAGCTTGCCCATCGCGCTCTCCCTGCGTGCAGGGCCAACCTATCGCCGGCCCGTCACCAGCTACACGAACGACCCGACCCCGATCGACAACGCGTGCGAAATGTACTCGCGGCCCGCAACCAAGCGTCGCTTCGACCACTCAGATGCGACGCACTACTTTGCCGCCGACCGCGTCCTCATGCCGCCGAAGCGGTGCGGAAGTCCTCGTTGGTTGTGTTCCTGGATGGTCGGTTAGCTGATCCTCTGCACGGTGGCACCCTGCCGGATGGCGCGGGGGATCTCGGCGATGGAGTCCACGATGTCGATCAGGTGGGCGATGCTCTCGGCTGGAGCGGTGGAGTTGACGTCGACGGTGTAGGTGATCCCGGTTGACCGCCAGCTCTCGGTATCGAAGCCGCCGGCTGCGGAAACGCGCACTCCCAGGAGTTCGTTTCCCAGTGCGGCGGCCTCCCGGTAAAGGTCGCTGGTACAGCAACCCGTCCACGTCGGGGAATCGTCCGGTGGCGAACTGCTCACCGCACGCCATGGGGTGCGGCCTGGTTGGCGAGGCCCTTGCTGTAGGTGCTCAGCGCGGCCTTGGCCGCCGAATAGCCCAGGGTGCCGTCCCACAGCGGCAGGCGGCGCTGGATGGAGGAGACGTACACGACGGCCCTGCGGCCCTGCGCGAGCATGCCGGGGATCAGCGCCCGGTCCAGGCAGACTGCGGCGAGCAGGTTCTGGTTGAGCTCCTGCTGCCAGATGTCCTCGGTGAGGACCTCGAAGCCGCTGGCGGGCGCGGCCGAGCCGCCGAGCGTGTGGACCAGGATGTCGACGCCGCCTAATCTAACCTGGGAATATGGACAACCGCAGCGAGGTCCGGGCATTCCTCACCTCACGCCGGGCCAAGGTCAGCCCGCAGCAGGCCGGGATCCCCTCCCACGGCCGCCGCCGGGTGGAGGGTCTGCGGCGCGGCGAGGTCGCCGCGCTGGCCGGGGTCAGCGTCGAGTACTACACGCGGCTGGAGCACGGGAACCTCGCCGGCGCCTCCGACAGCGTCCTGGACGCCATCGCCCGCGCCCTGCGCCTGGACGACACCGAGACGCATCTGCACCACCTGGCCCGCGCCGCCGCCACCCCGCCCGCCCGTACCCGCCGCGTCAAGGCACCCGGGGTGCGGGCGCCGGTCCGCCTGGTCCTGGAGGCGATGACCGGGCTGCCCGCGCTCGTCCGCGACCACCGCTTCGACATCCTGGCCGCCAACCCCCTCGCCATGGCCCTGTACGAGCCCATGTTCGCCGCCGGTGAGGTCTTGCCGGTGAACTCGATGCGGTTTACCTTCCTCAACCCCCACGCCCAGGCCTTCTACCCCGACTGGGCACAGGTCGCACGCTCAGCAGTCGCCGCGCTGCGTATCGCCGCCGCCCGCAACCCCCACGACCAGCACCTGGTCAATCTCATCGGCAAGCTGTCCATGCGCAGCGACCCCTTCCGCACCTGGTGGGCCACCCAAGACGTCTACGTCCACCAGTAGGGCCGGGCAGACTCCCGCGCGGAGCCACGCCCGAAGGCCCTGCCCTGATCGGGCGAAGCGGGGGTTAGCACGTCTTCCACCCGTGGACGACTACTCTTGACGGGGCAGGCACACCGACGTGAGAGAGATCATGAAGACCTTCGAAGAGCTGTTCGCCGAGCTTTCCGACAAGGCGCGCACCCGCCCCGCGGGGTCGGGCACCGTCGCGGCCCTGGACGCCGGCGTCCATGCCATCGGCAAGAAGGTCGTGGAGGAGGCCGCCGAGAGCTGGATGGCGGCCGAGCACGAGTCCACCGACCGGGCGGCGGAGGAGATCTCCCAGCTCCTTTACCACGTGCAGGTTCTCATGATCGCCCGAGGCATCGGGCTCGACGAGGTCTACAAGCATCTGTAGGCCGGTCCCACCGGCCTGCGCGACCGACCTCGTCCCCTCCGATCCGAAGGATTCCTCAAAGCCATGCTCCGCCTAGCCGTACCCAACAAGGGCGCCCTCACGGAGTCCGCCCAGACCATACTCAAGGAAGCGGGCTACCGCCCGCGCAAGGACTCCAAGGAGCTCGTGGTCGTCGACCCCGACAACTCCTGCGAGCTGTTCTTCCTGCGTCCCCGCGACATCGCCGTCTACGTCGGCGAGGGCACGCTCGACGTCGGCATCACCGGGCTAGACATGCTCTTCGACTCCGGCGCCCCCGCCGAGGAGATCATGCCGCTGGGGTTCGGCGTCTCCACCTTCCGCTTCGCCGCGGGCGTAGGCAGGTTCTCCACGGTCAAGGACCTTGAGGGCATGCGCATCGCCACCTCCTACGCGGGCCTGCTCGGCAAGTACCTCGCCGAGATGGGCGTCGAGGCCAGGGTGATCAAGCTCGACGGCGCGGTGGAGACCGCGATCCGCCTCGGCGTCGCCGACGCCGTGGCCGATGTAGTGGAGACCGGCACCACGCTGCGCAACGTCGGCCTGGAGGTCTTCGGCGAGCCGATCGCCCACTCCCAGGCCGCTCTGATCAAGCAGGTGGGCGCCGTGGAGACCAACGGGGTCCAGCAGCTGATCCGCCGGTTGCAGGGCGTCCTGGTCGCCCGCGACTACGTCATGATCGACTACGACATCCGCGCCGAGCGCATCGACGAGGCCATCGCGATCACGCCTGGCATGGAGGGCCCCACGGTCTCCCCGCTGCACCGCGAGGGCTGGGTCGCCGTCCGCGCCATGGTCCCCCGCAAGGGCCACCAGCAGGTCATGGACCAACTCTGGGAGATCGGCGCCAAGGCGGTCCTCGCGACCGCCATCTTCGCCTGCCGCATCTGACCTCCCCGCCGCCTGGCGGCTGGAACCTCAGATGGCAACCAGATTCGGCGCGGTGGGCGGTCCAGGATGCCGCCGATCGTCGCGGAGCGGAACCTCAGCCTGCCACCGGTGGCCTTCACGCCGCGCAGGTCGACCGCGCTGTCGACGACCACGCCCTGCGCGGCGACGAGTGAGCCGGCCCCGGGCTGACTCCAGTTGGTCCCGGGCCGGGTCAGCCGGGCACCGGTCAGGTCCAGCGAGCCTGGATGCCCAGCAGCCGCATCCCGCCGCGCGTGCAGCAGCCGGATCGTCCCCCGACCCGCATCCGGTCGGCCTGAACGGCCGCATCGTCATCCGCTTGCCGCCCACCCAGCGTCGCGGCGGATGACAAATGTCATCGCCAAGGCCGGATGAGCGGCACTGAGGATCTTGGGGGGGTTTGCCTACCGTTGGGGACATGAACGCCATAGCGCTTGCCGATGTGAGCAAGAGTTACGGTGAGGTGCTGGCCGTGAACGGCCTGAGTCTCACCATGGAGGCAGGGCGCACCGTCGCCCTCCTCGGCCCGAACGGGGCGGGCAAGTCGACAACGATCAACATGTTGCTCGGGCTCATCCGGCCGACGGCGGGGGAGATCCAGATCTTCGGCCACACCCCGGAAGAGGCGGTCGCGCGCGGGGAGATCGGCGCGATGCTTCAGGAGGGCACGCTGATCCCCGAGTTGACCGTGCGCGAGCTGATCGACTTCATCCGCCGCCTGTATCCGAACCCGCTGCCCCTGGACCAGGTGCTCCAGATGGCCGATCTGACCGACCTGGCCTCCCGGCGTGCCGGCAAGCTGTCCGGCGGGCAGAGCCAGCGCGTGCGGTTCGCCCTGGCCATCGCGGGGGCGCCCAAGCTGCTCATCCTCGACGAGCCGACCGCCGCGATGGACGTGGAGTCGCGCCGCGCCTTCTGGGGGAGCATGCGGAACTACGCGGCGCAGGGCCGTACGGTCCTGTTCGCCACCCACTACCTCGAAGAGGCCGACGAGAACTCCGACCGCGTGGTCGTCGTCGCCCGGGGGAAGGTCGTCGCCGACGGTACGGCCGCGCAGATCAAGGCCGGTGTCGGCGGGAGCGTGGTCGGGTTCTCCCTCGGCGGCCAGTCGGCGGCCGGTCTCGACGCGCTGCCGGGGGTCACCGGCGTCGAGATCACCTCGGGTACGGTGACGCTGCGCACGTCCGACGTCGACGCGACCGTGTCCGCGCTCTACCGTAAGACCACCCTGGACGTGCGCGATCTCCAGATCAACGGGGTCGATCTGGAGGACGCCTTCCTCGCTCTCACCCAGTCCGCGGAGGCCTGAGCGATGCTGAACTACATCAAGGTCGAAGCCACCCGGATGCTGCGCAACAAGCGCTACATCATCTTCGTCGTCGCGTTCCCCGTCGGCTTCTACCTGCTCTACTCCAACCTCTGGGGAGGCCAGGTCGACGAGGCGACCGGGGTGAAGGCCAGCGTGATCCTCATGGTGTCGATGGCCGCCTACGGCGCGCTCGCCGCCTCGATCATGTCGACCGCCGTGCCGTGGTCGCAGGAGCGGCAAAGCGGCTGGCTGCGCCAGTTGCAGATCACCCCGCTGCCCAACTGGATGATCATCGTGACCAAGCTGATCTCGTCGCTGCTGCTGGTGCTGCCCGCGCTGCTCCTTGTGGTCTTGGCCGCGGTGATCACCCAGCACGTCTCGCTGTCCGCGGGGCAGTGGGCCGCGCTGATCCCGATCATGTGGGTGGGGACGATCCCGTTCGCCGCGCTCGGCCTCATCATCGGCTCGCTCGTACCGCCTGACACCGCGCAGCCGCTGGCGATCATCGGGATGTTCGGCCTGGCGCTGCTCGGCGGCCTGTGGTTCCCCGTCGACATGCTGCCCGAGACCATGCGGACCATCGCCCACGCGCTCCCGTCGTACGACTACGCCGACATCGGCTGGGAGATCGTCGCCGGCCACGCGCCGCCGGCGTCGGCGGTCGCCGGCATCCTCGGCTGGGCGGTCGTGCTGTGCGGCCTGGCGGTCTACGCCTACCGCAGGGCGACGGTGCGGGGCTGACCGTGAGCCGTCTGGGCGACGTCTTCACCTTCGGCGGGACGGAGGACAAGCCGTCCCGCTGGAGGCGTCTGATGGGCATGTCCTTCGGGCTGGTCTACCTGTTCTATCCGATCACCGACCTGACCTCGGGGAACGTCACCGGCTTCAAGGCGTACGCGGAGGTCGCCGCGCTGCTGGCCTTCGTCGGGTTCTACGTCGCCACCGTGATGAGCCCGAAGAACTACGGCCGGCCGGGACGGTGGACGCTCCCGCTGCTCTGCCTGACGGCGCTGATGGCGATCGTGTTCCCGATCCTGTTCGGGGGAGGATGGCTGGCGCTGCCGATCTACGTCACCGTCGTGATCAGCATGGCCCTGCCCATGTGGCCGGCGCTGGCCGGGATGCTGGCGATGGTCGCCGTCGTGATCGTCGACGGGCTCCTCACCCGGGCCGACGGCGCCACCATCTCGCTTCTGCTGCTCCAGGTGGTCACGCTCGGGGTCCTGTTCATGAGCGTGCGCAACACGCGGACCCTTGTGATGAAGCTCCATCAGGCCCAGGGGGAGGTGGCGCGGCTCGCGGCCGGCGAGGAACGCCTACGCATCGCTCGCGACCTGCACGACCTGCTCGGGCACAGCCTGTCGCTGATCGTGCTCAAGAGCGAGCTGGCCGGACGGCTCTCCGACCAGGGCTCGCCCAGGGCGGCCGACGAGATCCGTGACATCGAGTCCGTGGCCCGGCTCGCCCTGCAGGAGGTGCGCGAGGCCGTCACCGGTTACCGCCAGCGCGGGCTGTCGGAGGAGCTCGACAACGCCCGCGCCGCGCTGGACGCCGCGAGCGTGGCCGTCACCGTCCGCATGGCGGGCACACCGCTGCCCGACGCCCTCGACGGCCTGTTCGGCTGGGCCGTGCGCGAGGGCGTCACCAACGTCGTACGGCACGCCCGGGCGAGCAGGTGCGAGATCATCGTCGCGTACGAGGGCGGCGCGGCGACCCTGGAGATCGTCGACAACGGGCCCCACGCCGGGCCGTACGAGGCCGGAAGCGGGCTGTGCGGGCTGACCGAGCGCGTCGAGGCCGTGAGCGGCTCCGTGGACGCCGCGTCGCATCCGGACGGCGGGTTCCGCCTGCGGGTTCTGGTGCCCGTCGCCGTAGACTCACGGGCTTGACGTCCGGCCTTCGCGACATCTCAGGAGCTTTGATGATCAGGGTCATGCTCGCCGAAGACCAGGCGATGGTCCGGGGGGCGCTGGCCTCCCTGCTCGGCCTGGAGCCCGACATCGAGGTCGTCGGCGAGGCCGCCAACGGCGAGGAGGCCGTGGCGGTCGCGCTCTCGGCCCGGCCCGACATCGCCCTGCTCGACATCGAGATGCCCGTGATGGACGGCATCGAGGCGGCGGCGCGGATCTGCCGGGCGGTTCCCGGCTGCCGCGTCATGATCCTCACGACCTTCGGCAGGCCCGGCTACCTCCGCAGGGCCATGGAGGCGGGCGCCGCGGCCTTCATGGTCAAGGACAGTCCCGCGAGGGAGCTGGCCGCCGCCATCAGGCGCGTGCTCGCGGGGGAGCGGGTGATCGATCCGGTCCTCGCCGCCGCAGCGCTGAGCGCCGGGCCGAACCCCCTGTCCCAGCGCGAGCGCGATGTCCTCGGCGCCGCCGCCGACGGCTCCACGATCGGCGACATCGCCCTGCGCCTCCACCTGTCGGAGGGCACCGTCCGCAACTACCTCTCCTCGGCCATCCAGAAGACCCACGCCCGCAACCGCATCGAGGCCGTCCAACGCGCCCAGTCCCAGGGCTGGCTCTGACCGCGTCGCGGGGCCGGTCGAGCTGACCTCGGTGACGGACTCCGAGATCCGCGCGGCCCTGCGCTGGCTGTTCACCGCGCACGGGCTGGTCGCCGAGGGCGCCGGAGCCTGCGGAATCGCCGCAGTGCTGGCCGGCAAGATACGGATCAGCGGACGCCTCGTCGTCGTGCTGTCCGGCCGCAACATCACGCCCGCCACCTACGCGGAGTCGCTGACCCGTGACTGACCTCCCGTGGTTCCGGACGTAGGCGCCAGCTTGCCTTCCGGTGGCGGCCCGGCACTACGGTGTCCGCCGCATGGCGGCGAGCACCACCGGGTCGATGGTGTCCTGCGGCATGGAGCCATGCCCGCCCGGCCCGTACACGGTGATTCGAGGAGGGGTGGGGTCCGGCGGTCCGCCGAAGACATGGGTCCCCGGCGGACCGCCAGGCCGTCCGGTCAGTTCGGGATCCGGTGGGTCTTCACGTCGTTGAGGAAGGTGGTCCATTCACCGGGGGGGAAGATGAGTGCGGTTCCTTGGGGGTCTTTGGAGTCGCGCACCGCGACCACGTCCGGCAGATTGGTCGCCACCTCGACGCACATGCCTCCGTCGTCCCCCGACCGGCTTGATTTGCGCCATTTGGCCTGGCTCAGATCCATCTCCGCACCGCTTCCTCGATCACCTTCAGGGACAGGGATTGGGAGTGGGCCTCGCCTCGGATGGCGTCGTAACGGTTGACGAGCTTCGCGATCAGGCTTCTTTCGTCTACCGTACGGCCGTGCGGCTGACCCTCCACATACACCGTATAAGGGACACCTCGCATTTCCGCTATACCGAATGCCCCGAGTAGCCCCGCACCTGCTTTGGCGCCGTACGGAACTATCTGAATGGTGACCTTGGGGTGCCGTGCCATCTCTACGAGGTATTCGAGTTGCTCGCGTATCACAGAGGGGCATCCGACAGGTCGGCACAACACTCCCTCATCGATGACGGCCCACACCATTGGCGGGTCATCGCGCGACAGTGTTCTCTTGCGCTGCATTCTGGCGGATACGCGTTGATCGACCTCCTCGGTGGTGATCCCGGGGGCGCACTCGATGATCCAGCGCGCGTACGCCTCGGTCTGGAAGAGGCCGGGGATGAGCAGGGGATCCCACAGGCGGAGGGCGGTGGCGCGCAATTCCTCGGCCGCCCAGTCGCGGAAATGCTCAGGGACCGGTGGCGGTGGCGGCCAGGCTTCCATGTAGAGCCCCAGCAAGACGCCGTCGAGGCGGAAGGCCTGGTCACACAGCCGTGCGAAGCCCTCTGTGGGATCGCGCTTCAACGTCTCGACCATGCCGATCATGCTCTCGGAGAATCCGATCCTCCGGCCGACCTGTGCCTGGGTCAGCCTCGCGGCGAGACGGTGCCGGCGTAGCTCGTACGCGAACCGTGCCGCCGCTGACTCGTCAGGGTCGATGTCGACCATTTTGCCCATCTGATCTCCTCGCCTACGCCGGCTGAAATCGGACCCCACCAGCCCACCGATGACCCACCGGGACAGTGCACTTCCGTGGGAACAATCAACTACCGAACGTAGTCGATCGTGTACACGATGGTGAGGCGAATTCCGCATCGGGTGGGCGGCCGATAAACGTCGCGACGACGTATATGACGTGCCTGACGCCCGCGGAGGAGAACACCGATGGATCACGGAGGCGGTCGATGGCCGGCGTCAGAACGCGGGCGCAGTACCTGGAGATTCCGGCCCGGCCGGAGGCCGCGTTCTACGCGCGTAAGCACGTCAGGCGAGTGCTCGTCGAATGGCGGCTGGAAGCGCTCCTGGACACCGCCGAACTCATCGCCTCGGAACTGGTGGCGAACGCGGTCAAGGCGATGGCGGGCGGTGGCGCGTCGGACGGAAGGGAAGCGCCGTGTGATGCCCCTGAACACATCTGGATCGACGTCTACCGGGCGGCGGATGTCGTTGTGCTGGAAGTCTGGGACGCCGGTCGGACCCCGCCCGTGCCCAGGGCCGCCGCGCCGGACGACGAGGGCGGGCGCGGCCTGCGTCTGGTGGACGCCCTTGCGGAGAACTGGGGCTATCGCCGGCCCGTCACCGGCGGGAAGGTCGTCTGGTGCACCCTTCGGGTTCCGGTGTGACGAGTGATCATTCGTGTACGTTGAGTGAGATCATTCTGTCTGTGGGCTGTCTCGGAGGTCGTCATGTCCACTGCTCTGCCGGTCCGGGGTCTCATCGTGGCCGCCATGGTGACGGGCGCGCTCGGCTCGCCCGCCGCGTTCACCGTGTCGGCCGCTCATGCCGGGGCGCGGGTTCCCTGTACGGCCACGGTCAGCACCACCGGTTCGGCGCCTGCCGACCTCGCCGGCAAGGTGCCCGCCGGTACGACCGGAAGGCTGGACGCGACGTGCGGCGACATGGCGCAGACGACGGTCGACCAGGTGCTCCCCGCCGTGCAGGCCGATGTGCGGGGTTTCGAGGCCAAGGTGAAGAGCGAGTGGGGCCCGCTCTGTGTCGTTTTCAGCGCGGGCGCGGACGAGATCAAGGCGGGGCTGGCCGCCCTCGGTCTCACCGATGACGTCAGGGCCCTGGCGAAGCAGCCTCGGACCGAGCAGGGACGCCTCGACAAGATCATGCAGTTCGTGACGGCCAAGCGGTGCCCCGCATCCGCCGCCTAGCCGTCGCCCTGTGCCTCGGCGGGAGAGGCCGCGTCTTCGACGAGTTGGAAATGGCGGATCGACAACACCCGCGATTCGTTGGCCATAGCAAGACTTGGGTTGGCGGAGTACCGGCGGATCGGCGCCGGGCGCCTTGATGCGGTGTTCGCCCGTAAGCAACACGCGGCTACCTCGACCATCGCCGTTTCTGTGGCCGTCCACCTGGACGGTTTGCCCGGCGAGCCGCAGCTGCGGCTACGTACAACCAGCTCCAGTCAGTCGCCGGCGTGGAAGCGGGAGATTCGTGATGCCTGCAGCGCCGTCGTCGGCGCCCCGTTGCCCGATGGCCCGCTGGCGATGGGCATCCGATTCGCCGTGTCCCGCAGGCGCAACTGGTCAACGCTCTGGAAACCGGCCATTGATGCCTTAGGCCCGGTACTTGGCACGCCGGATCCTCGCAAGCCCTACCGTCCGAACGACGATCGGATCGTCGACCTCGCACTTCACCGGAGCCATGACGATGCCCTGGGCAACGATGTGGACATCGCCGTGTGGTGGCAGCAGTCGGTTACCTGACGAGGATCAGCCCTTCGGGCAAGCGCGCTGCGCGGCAAATGAGTGCGTCGGGCACGGAAATCAGAGATCCCTGAAGGCTGGCACGTCTTCAGGCGTTTGCCACATGTACGAGGGCAGACGCGTTCGCTCGACGGAGGGATTGCTCGTCGCGCTCGTGTGTCTTGGGCACGTCTGCTGACGGCGTCGAGCCACACCTGGTACCCGAGGCGTCGCCGTGGAGAGAATGGCGCTGAGGCAAGTACATCCGGGAGGGTCGATGACCACAATGTCCGGCAAGGTGTGTCTGGTGACCGGCGGGACCAGCGGGATTGGCCGGGAGACGGCGGCCCGGCTGGCCGAGCTGGGGGCCACCGTGGGAGTCGTCGGGCGCGACGTCGAGCGAGGGCGAGCGGCCGTCAAGGAGATCCGGCATCGGGCGCCCAGCGCCGAGGTGGACCTCCTGACGGCCGACATGTCGAGCCTGGCCGAAGTGCGCCGGCTGGCCGCCGAGGTGCTGGAGAAGTACCACCGGCTCGACGTGCTCGACAACAACGCCGGTGTGATCATGCTCAAGCAGCAGTTCACGGTCGACGGTTACGAGACCATGTTCGCCGTCAACCATCTGGCGCCGTTCCTGCTGACCAGCCTGCTGCGGGAACGGCTGGTAGGCAGCGCGCCGGCCCGCGTGATCACGGTTTCGTCCAATGTGCATCGCTCGGCCAAGCAGATTCCCTGGGACGAACTGGCCCGCGGCGAGCCGAGCTACCCGCTGTCGAAACTGGCGAACATCCTGTTCACAGCCGAGCTGGCCAAGCGCCTGACCGGCACCGGCGTGGTCGCCAACTGCCTGCACCCGGGCCTCATCCGCACCCAGTTGGGCCGCGAGGTCCGCGGCGTCGCGAAGCTCCTCGTCGCGGCCGCCAAGCCCTTCATGGGTACCGTCCAGACCGGCGCGGCCACCCCGGTCCACCTGGCCAGCGCCCCAGAGGCGGCCGAGGTCACCGGAGGCTACTTCTTCCGCGGCAAGCAGATCGAGCCGAGCTCCCTGGCCCGCGACCCCGAGGCGGCCGCGCGTCTATGGACCCTCAGCGAGGAGCTGGTGGCGTAAGCCGAGCCAGGATCGTCGCCATGTGGCGCGCTCGCCAGACTTGTGATCAATGGCCTGCTGAGCGGCGTACGGACCGTGACGATCGACGTGAGCCGCAGCATCGGCTCAGCGGCAGATCCGCATGGGTCAGAATGTGCCGATGACGATCTCCGCTGACGACTCCGGTCCGGTCCGGATTGTGACGGCCGTTCTTCGCGACGGCGATCGGGTGTTGCTGTGTCATCGAAGCGCCGGACGGCGTTGGTATCCCGACGTGTGGGACCTGCCGGGCGGTCATGTTGAGGAGGGGGAGGATCCGAAAGAGAGCCTTGTCCGCGAGCTTCGGGAGGAGTTGGGAATCACGGCATCGGAGCCGTCCAGCCCGCCGAAGCATGAGATTCGGACCGCGACGTTCGACATGCAGATCTGGTTGGTCGACAGGTGGACCGGAACACCCGTCAACGCCGCGCCGGACGAGCACGATGCTGTGGCGTGGTTCGAGACGTCCGACCTTGACAGCCTGCGTCTCGCCCACGAGTCGTATCTTTCGATGCTCACCGCCGTGCTCGTCCGGTGACGTCGCTCCGGAAGCCAGTGGTGCGCGCTCATCGGCAAGAGCGCGCGGTCAGCGGCATGAGAGGGCGTTGGTGCGACCCTCAAGGACTGCTCGCAGCGCTGGCTGCCAGGATTCACTTCGCCGATCCGCGGCCAGGATGATCTACGAATAGTTCAGCAGATCCTGTGCAGGAGTTCCATGGAATCCGAGACAACGGTCATCCGGATTCGAGTTCCCGGCGGTTGGGAAAGACGACTACCCGGAGCTGTCCCTCGGCCGCGAGCCCATACTCAGCCTCCAGGGGAATCTGTGACAGGTCGTCGGGCGAGTAGATCAACCGAACGAACGAGAACACACCCTCGTTACGGGCTAGGTAGTCCTCGATATCACGCCAGAGCTTCCCGACCGGTGACAACCTCCGGTTCACCCATGGCGCCTGCGCGAAATAGTTCGGGCCACCTTCAAGGCCGCCCTGGGCGTGTGACATCGCATGACCCTTGTCGTAGCCGGCGACCGAGGGAAACCCACGGTGATAATTGACATCTCGGCTGTTGGGAGGAATCCGTCGAGACAACCCATGCATCAGCACTGTTCGTTCCGCGGCCAGATCGAACAGCACGTCGAACGCGCCATCGGTGATCTCAAGGAGCTCGACCCCGGTGCGGACGTCCCGGGAGTAGAGTTCAGCAGCGACATCGACAACGACGTCCTTCAGCGAGATTTCCCCCGCACCACACTGTGCGTCATACAACCGTCGCCGGTAAAGATCCGTATGCGATCTGATCTCTCCAAGCTCAGCCAGAGCCTGGTCGATACGGTCAATGACAGAACTGAACCAGGCTGACCTCGACCGTCCATGTGATCCCTGCATGTCTCCACTTTCACAGAAACCAGGACATCCGCTTCTCGGCATGAGCGGAAGTGTCGCGGGCGACATGGTGGCCAGTCCGCGCAGGGTTTGAGTCGATAGCCACGTGGCGATCATGTAAAGCATCAGGCGGGGCGGAAGCGCCAAGCATCAACCGAGGTCTGACAAGTGAATCAGGTCATCGGACACAGGTTAATCCTATCTCGCGGATGGGGGCGGTAGCCCCGGAAGCGCGCCACCGAGGCCCAGACACACTCGAAGTATTCCTGCGGATGGTTACGCCATTCCGCTAGTGAGACATTTCGGCCGCCGTTTTGCTTTGGCCGGGATGGCACCTGTGTCGATCAGTAGCGAGGTCACCATCGTGGACGCACTTGAAAGCGCGGTCCAGCGGCGTGGGCGCCAATTCCTGGGGGCGAGGTCCGATCGTTCTGACAGATTCACTGAACTCCTTGATCGGGGGGGTATCGATCTTAGTGATCAAACCATTCGGTGATCTTGTCCGACAGTGTGATTAGAATCACTCAGAAAGTCGCCTATCGCTCGTAACGCCAGAAGCCTGCAGAGATAAGGGCGTAGGCAGCTTGCGAGTCCGCCACTGGCAGACTCAGCGGTTGCAGCGTGGCCCGGCGACTGGTGTGCGACCAGTTCGCCACCGACGGGGACGTGCCAGCGCACCCGCGCGCTTGCACAAAGGTCGGTGGGGTCAGCGCGGGATCGGCTGGATGTCGGCGACGTGGCGGATCAGGTCGCCGACGTGGACTACCCCCATGCAGCGGCCCACCTCGTCCACCACGACCAAGTCGTCGTACACGCGGGCGGCGTCCTTCCCCGCGAGCTGCATGGCGGCGATCGCCGGGGTGGTCTTCGGGACGACGCGCGGCGGGTCGGCGAGGCGGTGCGCGGGCTTCTTGGCGTGCAGGGCGTGGCCGTACGGCCCGGCGATGGACAGCAGGAAGCGGCTGCGCTCCACGCTGCCCCGAGGCCGCTGGTACTCGTCCACCAGGATGACGCTGGTGATGGAGGGCTCGGTGCCGAGGGCGTCCACCACGTGCTCGGCGGTCGCCCCCATGTCGAGGGTCACCGCGGGCATGAGGAACTCCTGGACGCGCGGGCCCAGCTCGATCACCGAGGGCTCCGGGTCCGGCGCGGGGACGGGCAGGGGGACGTGCACCCGTCCGTGCGAGGGACGCCAGTCCGGCGGGGCGAGCAGCGGTCCCTGAGCCAGCCCGATGCCCCAGCCGCGCAGCGCGGCGAGCTGCGCCTCGTCCCGCACCTGCGGGGCCAGCACGTGGATGCCCATGCCCTTGGCCATGCGGGCGACGGCCTCGCCCAGCGCGTTGCGCCGTACGTCGCGCGGGATGCGGTCGACGAGGTCGGGAGACAGGACCGCGGCGTACGGCGAGGCGTCGGCGATCAGGTCGAGGGGAACGTGCGAGGTGCCGACGCCGCCCACGGCCACCAGGTAGCCGATGGTGCGCAGCCCGTCGATGCCGACCAGCAGCGCCCGGCGGTCCTCGGCCGCGAAGTCGCCGGAGATGACCAGTATCACCTCGCGAGGGCGCCGCTTCGTCGCCCGCATCGCCTCGTGCAGCGGAGCGAGGGCGGCGGAGCCCTCGATCACAGCCCCGGAGGCAACGGTGAGCACGAGCGGCAGCAGCGCCTCCTCGCGCGCGGCGGCGTACGCCGAGGCGATCGTGGGCGAGATGTCGCGGGAGACGCCGGTCGGGGAGACCTCGGCGGTGGCCTCCACGGCGATCACGCCGCCGGTGTCGAGGTCGACGATGGGCAGGAAGGTCGCGGCGCCGCCGGAGGCCTGGTGGGCTCCGAAGGCCCCGGGCACGGCAGTGGCGGGAGCCGGGGGTGAGGCGGCCGGAATGGTGGATCGGGGGACCGTCACCCTCGGATTGTCCTGCGGTTTCTGCGGCGACAGCGGCCACGTGAAGCGGAATTCACCGACATTTCCGCATCTGTTGGATCGGGATCCTTCTTTACGGGATTCTGCAAACACCGTAACCGATCGTGATCAAGTTTCCGGCCGCTCTCTGGGCGTGCGATCGGCCCCGGCACGCACGCGTCCGGAAGGGCGGTGACCCTCGCACGGCCGAGTGCCGTCGGCCGCCCGCACCGCGTCCGGACGAGAAGGACCAGGGGGTCCGGTACTGTCGCGGGTCATGACGTCACGACCGGCGGCGGGCGGGGGCCGATGGGTGTCGGTCGGCCCGGACCGCATCGAGGGCTGGCTGCGGAGGTTCGCCGAGCGGCACGGCTCGGTTGAGGCCGTCCTGGAGGAGGACGTCGTACGGCTGAGCGCCGAGGACGGGTCCGTGGCCGAATGCCACGTGCCGTTTCCCCCGCTCGCACCCGCCGGAGACGACCTGCTCCCCGCGCTGGTGCGCCATTCGAAGGTGGAGCGCCGGGTCGGGGTGCTTCTGGTACGCCTGGGCGGTCACGCTGCCGGGGTGTTCGAGGGGGAGCGGCTGGTCGTCTCCAAGGTCGGCTCACGGCTCGTCCACGGGCGCAGCGCGGCCGGGGGCTGGTCCCAGCACCGTTTCGCCCGCCGCAGGGAGAAGCAGGCGAGCGAGGCGTCGCAGGCGGCGGCCGACGTGGCCGTACGGGTGCTCGTCCCGCACGCCGGCACCCTGGACGCCGTCGTGCTCGGAGGAGACCGCAGGGCGATCGACGCGCTGCGCGAGGACCGCCGCATCGAGGCCGTCTTCGCCCTGGAGACCGGCCCCTTCCTGGACGTCCCCGATCCCCGGCTCGCGGTGCTCCAGGAGACGCCCGCGCGCTTCCGCGCCGTCCGGATCCGCGTGATCGACCCGGAGGCATGACCGTTGCCTGAAATGTGATCGAATGTGAGCCTGTTTCAGGCAGGCACGGCCTTACGGTCCTTCCCGCCCGTGCCGCCTGACCTGCGGCTGTGCGCCGCCCTCAGCCTCTGCCGAGGCGGGACTCCTGGGCCACCCACCCGTTGCCGTCGGGATCCTCGAAGGTGAAGAAGGCACCCCAGGGAGCCTTCTCCACGTCGTCCTGGTGGACGGCGACGCCCTCGGCGCGGAGCCGCTCCAGGGTCGCCGCCACCTCGTCGCACTCGATGACCAGGCCGCTGACGCTGCCCGGAGGCATGGAGGGGAACCAGGTGACGAGCGTGATCGTGGCGCCGCCGCCAGGAGGGGCGAGCTGCACCCAGCGCCGGTCGCCCATGGGGTCGTCGGCGACCAGGGTGAACCCCAGCTTCCGGGTGTAGAACTCGGCGGACCGGTCCTGGTCGGAGACGGGAATCGAGATGACGCTGATCGATCGCAGGGTCACAGGGTCTGTCCTTTCGGGTCGGTGGCGGGCGCGAGAGCCGCGGGGCCGCCGGGTTCGGGGCCGGCGTCGATCTCGTCGAGCACGGTCCCGAGGGTCTTGAGGCGTTGCTTCCAGAAGCGCTCCAGCTCCGCCAGCCACTCGCGCGGCTCGGCGAGGCCTTCGGGCCGCAGCCGGTAGAGACGGTGCCTTCCGGCCGGCCTCACCTCGACCAGGCCCGCGTCTCGCAGCACCTTCAGATGCTGGGAGACGGCGGCCTGGGTGATCGCCAGGTCGGCCATGAGCTCGGAGACCGAGCACTCGCCCGCGGTCAGCCTCTGCAGCAGATGCCGTCGCGTCAGGTCGGCGAGCGCCGTGAAGGCGTCGGGGCGGTCCTGCGCCAGCCGGGGGCGTCCGATCTTCCCGCTCATACGGAGAATCGTATTAGTTTTTTCTTAACCGTCAAGCTCCGTCAGGAGACTGGCCGTACACTAGGCGTATGCGCACTCCCGATTGACCGGCGCACTCATGGAAGCGGGCCGAGCCATGTGGCTGCCCTGCGACACTCCGGTGTCTTCCGACAGCACGTCCTTCGACCTCGTTCCCCGCTCTGGGAGTGTTCCCTCACCATGATCATTGCGTCTGACATCGAACTGCGCGCCGGTTCCCGCCTGCTCATCGAGGGGGCGTCGTTCCGCGTGAACCCCGGCGACCGCATCGGCCTGGTGGGCCGCAACGGCGCCGGCAAGACCACCCTCACCAGGGTCCTCGCGGGTGAGGGCCTGCCCGCGGCCGGCACCGTCACCAGCACCGGCAACGTCGGCTACCTGCCCCAGGACCCGCGCACCGGCGACCTCACCGTGCTCGCCAGCGACCGCATCCTGTCGGCGCGCGGCCTCGACGAGGTGCTGCGCGAGCTGCGCGAGGCCGAGTTCGGCATGGCCTCCGACGACGACCGCGTCCGCGACCGCGCCGTCCGCGCGTACGGCCGCCTGGAGGACCGGCTCCACGTCCTCGGCGGGTACGCCGCGGAGGCCGAGGCGGCGTCGATCGCCTCCAGCCTCGGGCTGCCCGACCGGGTGCTCAAGCAGCCTCTCCAGACGCTCTCCGGCGGTCAGCGGCGACGGGTCGAGCTGGCCCGGATTCTGTTCAGCGGAGCGGAGACTCTCCTGCTTGACGAGCCGACAAACCACCTCGATGCAGACTCAATCGGGTGGCTTCGTGACTTTTTACGATCCCACCAGGGCGGCTTGATCATTATTAGCCACGATGTCGGACTTCTCGAAGCCACGGTCAACAAAGTCCTGCACCTCGACGCGAACCGCTGTGTCATCGACACTTACAACGTCGGATGGACCACTTACCTGGCCCAGAGAGAGACCGACGAGCGCCGCAGGAAGCGCGAGCGGGCCAACGCCGAGCGGCAGGCCTCGCAGTTGCTCTCGCAGGCCGACCGAATGCGCGCCAAAGCCACCAAAGCCAAGGCGGCGCAGGACATGGAGCGTCGCGCGAAGCGCCTCCTGGCGGGCGTCGAGGAGGAGCGGCGCAGCGACAAGGTGGCCAAGCTCCGCTTCCCGGATCCGGCCCCGTGCGGGCGCACCCCGCTGACCGCTACCGCCCTGTCGAAGTCCTACGGCTCGCTGGAGGTCTTCACCGACGTCGACGCGGCCGTCGACCGGGGGAGCCGGGTGGTCGTCCTGGGCCTCAACGGTGCCGGCAAGACGACGCTGCTGCGCATGCTCGGCGGCATCGAAAAGCCCGACTCCGGCGAGGTCAAGCCCGGTCACGGCCTCAAGCTGGGGTACTACGCCCAGGAGCACGAGACCCTGGACGCCGGGCGCAGCGTGCTCGAGAACATGCGCTCCGCGGGGCCCGACGTGCCCGACGTGACCCTGCGAAAAGTGCTCGGCTCGTTCCTGTTCTCGGGGGACGACGCCGACAAGCCCGCGTCCGTCCTCTCCGGAGGAGAGAAGACGCGTCTTGCCCTGGCCACACTGGTGCTTTCGAGCGCCAACGTCCTGCTGCTCGACGAGCCTACGAACAACTTGGACCCGATCAGCCGCGATCAAGTACTTTCAGCGTTGAGGTCCTATTCTGGGGCAATTGTCCTCGTTACACATGATGAGGGTGCCGTGCACGCTCTACGACCGGATAGGGTGATCTTGCTACCAGACGGAGTGGAAGACGCTTGGAGCGATGAATTTTCCGATCTTGTGGCACTCGCCTGATCTTAATTTGAGCGGGTACGGATCTTTTCCCATGGAGTAGGTAGCCGATCCGGCTGAAATGACTGATCATGGCGTGAGTAACGCTGCGGAAGTCTGGCACTACAGGAGGTACTCGTGGCCGAGACTCTGAAGAAGGGCACCCGGGTGACCGGGGCCGACCGTGAAAAACTGGCCGCCGACCTTAAGAAGCGCTATGCCGCGGGTGAGAGCATCCGCGCGCTGGCCGCTTCGACCGGCAGGTCATACGGGTTCATCCACCGCATCCTCAGCGAGTCCGGCGTGACTCTGCGCGGGCGCGGCGGAGCCACCCGAGGCAAGTCGAAGCGCTAAGGGCCGCCTCGGAAACGCGCGACCGCAGCCGCTCGTCCCGTTCAGTCGAAACCCGTCCCGCCCGCGCCGGTAGAATCTGATTCTGGAACCTCACTGGGTTCGGGCGTGACGGGACAGCGACATCACGGACGGAGCGGGCGATGCCGGAAGCGACGCTTGGGGGGAGTGCGGCGGCGATCTCGACGGGCGAGGGTGCCGAGCCGGGCACAGAAGGCGCGCTGACGCGTGCCGGAGGGGTGCGCGGCGTGGCTGACAGGACCCTCGGCGGCGACGATCTCGCGGAGATCGGTCTGCGCTTCGAGGTGGATGGCGAGATCGCGACGATCACACTGGACCGGCCGGATAAGCGGAACGCGCAGACGTTCGCCACCTGGTCGGCCCTTGCTCAGATCGGCAGAGAGCTGCCGGAGCAGGTGCGCGTCGTCGTGGTCCGAGGCGAGGGGCCGTCCTTCTCAGCGGGTATCGATCTACGAATGTTCACTCCGGACGGAGTGCCCGGGCAGGGCTCGTTCGCGTCCGCGGCCGCGCTCGACGGCGATACGTTCGAGGAGCGGATCACAGAGGCCCAGAAGGGCTTCCTGTGGTTGCGCCGCCCGGACATCGTGTCGATCGCGGCGGTTCAGGGACATGCGATCGGGGCCGGATTCCAACTAGCCCTGTCCTGCGACCTGCGGATTCTGGCCGAAGACGCCAAGTTCTGCATGAAAGAGCCCGCGCTCGGGCTCGTTCCCGACCTGACCGGCACCAAGCCGCTGGTCGATCTCGTCGGCGTGGCCAGGGCCGTGGAGATCTGCCTGACGGCCCGCGTCGTCGAGGCCGGTGAGGCACTGAGGCTCGGTCTCGCCGAGCAGGTGGTCCCCAGAGACGATCTCGAGACGGCGACCCGGAGGCTCGCCGGCGCCCTGCTCTCGACCGACAGGGACGCGGCGGTGGCCACCAAGCGGCTGCTCCAGGGCGCACCTGCCCGCACCCTTGAGGAACAGAGCGCCGCCGAGCGCGCGGAGCAGACCGTACGCATCAGGAAGCTCTTCGGCGGCGGGGCCACCGCGGTCCAATAAGCGCCACCGCGGGCGATCAAGCGCTACCGCGGGCGAGCAAGCGGGCCTGACCTGCGGAGACAGTCAGACGGGCCACGGGCGCCAGCGAGAGTGATCGTTCGCCCTGAGCTGACGCGGGAATCAGGCAACCGTTTCTCACGCTTCGCCCGGAGGAGACGGGGGCAGGCGCGCCCGTACCGGACACACGGGGAGAGGACCGGCGAAGGACGAACATGTCGATGATGGGCGGGGGATACGGGCCGCAGGTGATGCGGTCCCTGCGGCGTGACAGCTCGGTGACCAAGGAGCGGCTCACGCCGGGCACGGTGCCGCGCATCGCCAGGTACGCCAAGCCGTACCGCTGGCAGATCTCCGCGTTCCTCGCGCTGGTCGTGCTCGACGCGACCATCGTGATCGCCAACCCGCTGCTGCTGAAGTCGATCATCGACCAGGGCATCATCCCGCGCCGCACCGACGTGGTCATGACGCTCTCCCTGGTGATCGCGGGCCTGGCCCTGGTGGACGCCGGGCTCGGGCTGGCCCAGCGCTGGTTCTCCTCGCGCATCGGTGAGGGGCTGATCTACGACCTGCGCACCGAGGTGTTCGACCACGTGCAGCGCATGCCCGTGGCCTTCTTCATGCGCGCCCAGACCGGCGCGCTGGTCTCCCGGCTGAACAGCGACGTCATCGGCGCGCAGCGCGCCATCACCAGCACGCTTTCGGCCGTGGTGTCCAACGTGGTGAGCCTGGTGATGGTGCTCGGCGCGATGCTGATCCTTTCGTGGCAGGTCACGCTGGCCGCCCTCGTCCTGCTGCCGATCTTCATCTTCCCCGCCCGGCTGGTCGGCCGGCGCATGTCCAAGCTGACCCGCGAGCAGATGCAGCTCGACGCCGAGATGAGCTCGGTGATGACCGAGCGCTTCAACGTGGCCGGCGCCATGGTCGCCAAGCTGTACGGCCGCCCGAGGGACGAGGCGGTCAACTTCGGCGACCGCGCCGGCCGGGTGCGCGACGTGGGCATCACGGTGGGCATGTACGGCACGGTCTTCCGGGTCGCGCTCGGCCTGGTAGCGGCGCTCGCGACCGCCTTCGTGTACGGCGCGGGCGGCGTGCTGGTCGTCAACGGCGCCTTCGAGATCGGCACCCTGGTCGCCCTCGCCGCGATGCTCATGCGCCTGTACGGCCCGCTGACCAGCCTGTCCAACGTCCACGTGGACGTCATGACCGCCCTGGTGAGCTTCGACCGGGTCTTCGAGGTCCTCGACCTCAAGCCGATGGTCGCCGAGAGCCCGGACGCCGAGCCGCTGCCGAGCGGGCCGGTCACCATCGAGTTCGACGACGTCCAGTTCCGCTACCCGGGCGCCGACGAGGTCTCGCTCGCCTCCCTGGAGTCGGTGGCGCGGCCCGACACCGGCCCGAGCCAGGAGGTGCTGAAGGGCATCACCTTCACCGCCCGGCCCGGCGAGCTCATCGCGCTGGTGGGGCATTCGGGTGCGGGCAAGACCACCATCACCTCGCTGGTCTCCCGCCTGTACGACGTGACCGGCGGCGCGGTGCGGATCAACGGCGTGGACGTGCGCGACGCCACCCTGGCGTCCCTGCGCGACACCGTGGGCGTGGTGATGCAGGACGCCCACCTGTTCCACGACACGATCGGCGCCAACCTCCGCTATGCCCGGCCGGAGGCGACCGACGAGGAGATCTGGGAGGCGCTGCGCGCCGCGCAGATCGGCGAGATGATCGAGGCGCTGCCCGACGGCCTGGACACGGTCGTCGGCGACCGCGGCTACCGGTTGTCGGGGGGAGAGAAGCAGCGGGTCGCGCTCGCGCGGCTGCTTTTGAAGGCGCCGCACGTCGTCGTGCTCGACGAGGCGACCGCGCACCTGGACTCCGAGTCGGAGGCCGCCGTCCAGCGGGCGCTCAAGACCGCGCTCGCGGGCAGAACCTCACTGGTGATCGCCCACCGGCTCTCCACGATCCGCGAGGCCGACACGATCCTGGTCGTGCAGGACGGGCACGTGGTCGAGCGCGGCGGCCACGACGAGCTGCTCGCCGCCAGGGGCGCCTACGCCGAGCTCTACCGCACGCAGTTCGAGCAGCAGCAGAGGTGACCCCGGGCGGGCCTCAGATGTAGCCCAGCCGGGTCAGCTCGTCCTTGGCGATCTTCTCCACCAGCGTGGCGTCGTCCGGCCTGAGACGGGCACGCCACGCGCCCACCTTGGGGGCGGTCGTGCCGTACAGGGCCACCTTGGAGACCCGGGTCTCCAGGAAGCCGGAGATCGCCGCGATCGTCTCGCCGGGGGAGGCGGCCATGTCCTCGTAGCGCACGGTGAGGAGCTGGTCGCGGGGGATCTCCTGGCGGAGGGCCGCGCTGAGGCGGACGGCGCTGCGCCAGCGCAGGGCGCACTTGCCTGCGGGCTCCATCACCGTCCACTTGTCGCGGTGCTCGCTCGAGTTGACCCCGAGGAACGGGTTGGGGAACTCGGTCTCGTCGCTGAGCATGCTCGGGCGCGACCAGCTCATGGAGGCGCGGTCGGCCAGCATGTCGGCGGCGACGTCCCTGCCGTCGCGGATGAGCTGGACGAACCGGGCGTCGGGGAACGCCTGGAGCAGCACCGGCGCGCTGTACAGCAGGTCGGGGTTGGCGTCGCCGAACCTGACGACGGTGCCGGGGGAGGCGCACGGGCCCGGCCCGGTGACGGCGCCGGCCTCCCGGCACGCGGCCGGGCACTCGGCGCAGGCGCCGGGGACGATCTGCCAGGCCTCGGCGAGCGCGTCGCGGAGCACCCGGACGGCGCCGCCGCCCTTCCTGCGCATGATCGAGGGCCGGCGCGCGAACGCGTACACGACGTGCGCGACCGCAGCCCTGCCCATGGTCAGATGGAAGCCGGGGGAGCGTTTGAGGGCACGCGCGAGAAGGTCCGCGCCGGAGTGCGGGGCGCCGAGCACGAACACCGGCCTACGGACCTTGATGCCGTTGACCACGAGAATGTGGGTCGGGGGTCGCATAAGTGAGGACAGTCTGACACCCTTTGCGAGGTGAACGAATCGGCCACGCCCCGCCCGTCGGTGGCACATGGCGTCACCTGGGTAAGACTACTCATCGCGGCAGGTGTTTCATCCGATTCGGGGATTTTCGCCGTCCGTAAACCGGGGCCGCGCCACTCGCCGGCCGGCCTTCGCGGAGCGTCCCGATGACCAGCCACCGGCTCTGGATCCCGTCCCGGTTGCGCCGCGGCGACCGGGTGGCCGTCGTCGCGCCCTCGGGGCCGGTCGACCCGGTGCGCCTGGCACGGGGACGCCAGGTCCTCACCGAGATGGGGCTGGACGTCGTCGTCATGCCGAGGGTGCTCAACCGGCGGGGTTACCTCGCGGGCTCCGACGCGGGCAGGGCTGCCGACCTGCAGGAGGCGTGGTGCGACCCGGACGTGCGGGCGGTGATCTGCGCGCGCGGCGGCTACGGCGCCACCCGCCTGCTCGGCCTGCTCGACTGGGCCGCCATGGAGGCCGCCCGACCCAAGATCCTGCTCGGGTCCAGCGACGTCACCGCCCTGCACCAGGCGTTCGCCGTACGGCTGGGCGTGGCGAGCTGCTTCGGGCCGATGCCGGCCTGCCAGACGCTGAGCGACGACGAAGGGCCCGAGAAGGCCTCGCTCGCCCACCTGGTCTCGTCGCTGTTCGAGACGGAGATGCCCGCCCCGGTCGCCGGCGACCAGGTGATCGTGCCCGGCCACGCCGAGGGCCCGCTCACCGGGGGCAACCTGTCGCTGCTCGCGGCCCTGTGCGGCACCCCGTACGCCCTGCGGGCCGAGGGGCACATCGTGCTGCTGGAGGACGTCGGCGAGGCGCCGTACCGCATCGACCGCATGCTCACCCAGCTGCTCCAGGCCGGATGCCTGAAGGGCGCCCTCGGCATCGTCCTCGCCTCGTGGGTCGACTGCGGGGACCCGACGGGCGTGCTGATCGAGCGGCTGGCGCCGCTGGAGGTCCCGATGATCGCCGGGGTGCCCATCGGCCACGGAACCCCACAGTTCACCGCATGGATGGGAGCAGACGCGGTCATTGATACCGAATCGTGCTCTTTGACTTGCCTGTTCCGCGACCCTGCTACGGCACTGTAGCGCTGGTCCGGGGGAAGACAGCTGTCAGTAGGGAGCCTTGCGTGGGCTTGTTCAGGCGATACCGGAACCGGCGGGCCGACGCGCAACGGCGCCCGATCGAAGACGTGGACCTCGACTCGCTTCTGGCGCTCGTGGCCGACAGCCTCGGCTACGACCACGCGTTCGAGGCCGACGGTTCGGCCCTGCTCCTGTCGGGGCCCCGGGACATCACGGTGCGGCTCACCGGGCTGCGCCGCGAGGCCAGGCGGCGCTCCCGCGAGGACTGGCCCACGCTGGTGTCCGACCACCTCGCCCGTACGATCGCCCGCGGCGACGACCTGCCCGACGTGTGCGACCTCGCCCAGATCCGCCCGCTGCTCCGCACGCGCGTCGTGCTCGCCGACAGCCTGGAGGACGACCCGTCCCGGCTGATCGGCCGCCACGTCGGCTCCGACCTGGTCGAGGTCCTCACGGTGTCCGGCCGTCCCGTGCGGCCCGAGGAGGCCTTCTGCTGGCCGGTCACACCGGCCGAGGCGCTGGACCTCGGGGCGGAGAACGTGCTGGCGGACGAGAAGCTGTCCGCCGAGCGCGCCGACCTCGACGGCACCCCGGCCTGGATCATGACGGGGTCGACGGTGAGCGCGGCCGTGCACCTGCGCCGGATCCAGGACTATCTGCTGGTCTCGCCCGACGGCCTCATGGTCGCCTTCCCCCACCCCGGGGAGATGGTCGTGCACCCCATAGACGGGCTCTCGGTGATGCGCGCCATCGAACGGCTGTGGATGCTCGCCCACCGGGAGTACCGCTCGCGTGAGGACGGCCTCAGCCCGCACGTCTACTGGTGGAACCACGGGCGGCTGACCCGCATCCAGGCCGACCTGGTCATCCAGGACGGCCAGCGCCGCCTCGTCGTCGCCCCGCCCCCCGAGTTCGCCCGACTGCTCGCCGACCTCGCCCAGGGACGCTAGTCGCCGAGAAGCTCGGCGTAGCGGGGGATGCAGCTTGCCCGCGACAGCGTGTGGGCGGTGTGGATGAGCGGGACGTGGCTGAAGGCCTGCGGGAAGTTGCCCACCAGGCGGCCGTAGCGCGGGTCGTACTCCTCGGCCAGCAGGCCGACGTCGTTGCGCAGCGACAGCAGCTTCTCGAACAGCTCGACCGCCTCCGGCCGCCTGCCCACCATGGCCCGCGCCTCGGCCAGCCAGAAGCTGCACGCCAGGAACGCGCCCTCCCCGCCCACGAGGCCGTCGACGGAGTTGGTCTGCGCGATCGGGTAACGCAGCACGAAGTCGTCGGACATCAGCTCGCGCTCGATGGCGTCGATGGTGCCGACCACACGGGGGTCGGTGGCGGGCAGGAAGCCGGTCTGCGGGATCAGCAGCAGGGAGGCGTCCAGCTCGCGCGAGCCGTACGACTGGGTGAAGGTGTTCCTGACCGGGTCGAAGCCCTTCTCCATCACCTCGGCGTGGATGACTCCGCCGTCACGACGATCGTCTATCTCCCGGCGGTCTTCGGCGTGGTCCACCTC